>JAUVAN010000416.1 GCA_030591725.1 Deltaproteobacteria bacterium | reverse complement strand
GAGAATGAGAAACAGGAATTGCTCTGCGCCTTCGTCAGCCTGAGAGCCCAGGTCGTTACATCAGAAAGCTGAGCTTCTCGAAAGGTCATCTGGGCGGGGATAAACCCCGCCCCTAAGTTATATTTTGAGGGGGAGAGGAGTCTATCCCCTCCCCCTTTCTTTGTATCTTCTAAAGTTAACCCAGGCCCCTTTTGTTTGTTTTTTGGGTGCCAGGCTTTAGAAAGTTAGGAAGTTGAAAAGTCGACGGTGAGCCCGCAAACTTTCTAAGATTCTAAAGCCTGACACCGAAATCATGATCGCCGCACGTTTCTGCTAGGATGATGACATGGAAAAACAACAGGCCGAATTTCCTTGTCCTCTCACCAATGGCGAGAGAATCCTCGTGGCTGTGGACGGGTCGCCACACAGTGACACGGCAATTGACCACGCGATCTGCATGGCAAAGATCTGCCACAGCACGTTGTTCTTCGTGAGCGTCATCGCCCTGTATCCAGAGGCGATGAAGATTGCGGACGCGCTCGAGGAGAGCATATCCGAGGAGACGAGGAGGATTCTCGAAAAAGCGCAGGAGAAGGCCCGGCAAGAAAATGTGCCTTGCGAGACCATCGTCCACATCGGACCGGAGCCCCACAAGTTCATTGTTCAAGAGGCAAGCGACAGAGACGTTGGCCTCATTGTAATGGGCACGCACGGAAGGACCGGACTCAAGAGGCTGCTCATGGGCAGTGTCGCAGAGAGGGTCCTGGGCCACGCTCCCTGTGCTGTTCTGGTGACGCCGGCCTAGGCATGGTTTCGGTGCCAGGCTTTAGAAACTTAGGAAGTTGAAAAGTCGACGGTGAGCCCGCAAACTTTCTAAGATTCTAAAGCCTGGCACCGAAGAAGATTGCCGCGTCCGGCACCGAGATCATCACTGCCCGCCGCCGCACAGCGGGCCCGTTGAATTGGATCTTTGTCCGGCATCAGGGGGGGTCTCATGAAGGAACGCGTCGTTGCCGTGATGTTCGTGCTCGCCCTGCCCTGCGTGGCCTGGACGGGCGGGGCTCAGAAGTTGAAGCCGGTGAAGATCGGGGTGGCCACCTTTTCGCATGAGACGTGCACCTTTTGCCCGCGGCCCACCGGGGTCGCCGAATGGGAGTTCTACGGGCCACCCGTACGGGGCGAATCAGTGCTCGAGAGCGGCCCCTACATCCGTGGATTCGTGAGCCAGGTTCGCGAGTTCGAAGACGTGGAGTTGGTCGGTCTGATGTCGCCGCGAGGGGCGGTGGGCGGGTCGTCCGGAAGCTGGATCACCGCCGAAGCCTTTGACAAGTACACCGGCGGCATCGTCAAAGATCTCGAGGAAAAGGGCCCATTCGACGGGGTTTTTCTCGCCCTCCATGGGGCGATGGCGGTGACCGGCGTTCCCAGACCCGAGGCGGAGATCGCGCGTCGGGTGCGCAGAGCGGTCGGCGACATCCCGATCGTGGCCACCTTCGACCTGCACGGAAACGAGGACGAAGAGTTCCTCGCGGTCGCCGACGGTGCCTTTACCGTCAAGCGCTATCCCCACTACGATGCGCGGCTGCAGGGTGAGCGCGCCGCTCGATACCTCCTGCGGGTGATCCGCGGAACCTACAAGCCCACCACGGCCACCAGGAAGCCCGGCGTGATCACCCCCAGCGTGTACCAGGGAACGGGTGTCTCCCCGGCGCGGGACATCATGGAACGCGCGAGGCGGTGGGAGTGCCGCAGACTCGACGTCTACGTCTCGGTGTTCTTCGGGTTCGCCTATGCCGACGTGCCCGACGTAGGAGCGACGGTGAGTGTCATGACCAACGATGACCAGGCGCTGGCGGATGAAATCGCTGACGATATGGCCGCCTACATCTGGCGGGTCCGGGCGGAGTTCGCCGGAAGGAAGCTCCCCAAGACCGATGAGGGGGTCGCCATGGCCATCGCCGCGGCTCGAGCGGGCAAGACGCCGGTGGTCATCGCCGACCACGCCGACCGCACGGGAAATTCGACCCACATCCTCGAGGCCCTGATCCGACAGGAGGCCGGCAACTTCTGCATCGCCACGATCGCCGACAAGAAGTGCCTCGACACGATCGTCTCGCAAGGAACGGTCGGCGATTCGGTGACGGTCGACGTGGGAGGTTATGCGGATCGCTACGCCGGCAGCCCCGTGTCCATAGAAGGCACGGTGGAGTACCTCGGTGAGTACGGTCGATTCGACACCGTCGCGGTGCTGCATTTCGGCGACAACAACCGCGTCATCGTCACCCCGACCCTCCACCAGGTGACAACACCAGAGATATTCGACTCCCTGGGCATCGACATTGGCGAATGCGACATCATCTCGCTCAAAAGTCGCGTCCACTTCCGGCGGGGCTTTCACGAGACGGGGCTCGCCGGAGCGATCTTCGAGATCGATACTCCGGGCTTGGGGCCCGCCGATCTCACAACACTCGAATACAAGAACGTCCCCAAGGATCTGTATCCCATATCCAAAAAGGAGTAGCCACGCGCGGCGCATGGGCGCCGCGGATCACGATCTCATGAGTACCTACTTCGGTCCGGCAAACGGCCTTCTCGTCGAAAGAGAAATGCTCCATTGCTTCATTGCGCTCGAGGTGACGGAGGCGGTGTTTGAGGGTCCTGGGGTGTTGGCCTGGAATCAGGTTCATGTGAGTGATCACTGGGACGAAGGTGGTGACATAGATTGGGATGCCCTCTACGGAGATCTGTTTCGGCACGAATTCTCACGTGAGCTGGATGAAGTGTGGGCCGAGATCCCTCCGATACGGGAGATCTCCACTGAATACCGTGGGCGGCTCGTTCCAGACCTCTGTGTGAGGTGAATCCGTTTCCAGTCCGTTTTGTTCATGAGGCTCAGGCAGTGCGACCGACTTCTGTGGAGCGTCGCCGTGGATCCTGCCACGTCAGTCGACCCTGTGGTAGCAATACCTGCCGATGAAGAGATCGACCTTGCCGTCTTCCCGGATCACGAACTCGACGGGGGACTTGATGCCGTTGCGCAGTGTGTAGAAATCTGTCGAGGCGAGCGTCGGATCCTCGGGGATCAACGGGGTCACGGTTATCTTCTCGGTCCTGGGGCTCTTCTCTTCAAGGTACAAAAGGCCACCCCTGCTCACGACCTCCAGTCGCTCGAGGCCCCGGTAAACCTCGTAGCTCCCCTCCAGCCGTTTCATCCGCTCTCGGATCTTCAGGGCCGGTATCGACTCTGCCGGGTCCTTCCCCATGAGGATTGCGAGCACGGACTCGGCGATCGTCGCATAGTCCATCCCCGAGCTGTTGCCCATCATGACAACGCCCGCCT
>JAUVAN010000401.1 GCA_030591725.1 Deltaproteobacteria bacterium | reverse complement strand
GACGACACCTGGATAGGAACCGATTCAGACGGAAGGGCCGCCTGCCCCGTGAATGATGACATGGGCGATAATCCGTGGGTCATCCGCGTGGGACGACCCCAGACAAGCGACGGTAAGGACGTCAATGAACTGGACCTCATCTGCCTTCCGTGAGGCGCAGGGGCCTCTACGGCTCCTGCTGCTCGCGACCTTCATGCTCATCCCCCTTCACTCGGCGGGGCAGGATGCCAGATCGCTTTCCCATGACGCCGGCGTCACGGACGGATCACCTGATGAAACAAACAGCGAAACCGGGGAATCCGGCCCGCCTGACATGCCTCCGAAGGACGCCGGCGGCACAGTCGGAAGCATTCTGATCTTGCCGACCCGCACCGGCACAGAAGGAGTCGGCGACGCCGCCACCTTCGATGTTCTCCTGGCCTCCGCGTTTCGGGAGGTGGGCTTCACGGTGATGGATACCGGGAAGATCGTCGAGGGCCTGCACGTGAAAACCCCGGATCTCGACGAAGCCAGAGAGGCGTACTTGAACATGGATATCGAGCAGGCGCTGGCCCTGGCGCGGGAGGTGCGGCAGGTCCACCTGGATCACCGAGGCGACCTGCTGGGAGGGGATGGGCTGACCGAGGCGGAGCTCTTCATGGTTCAGCTGTTGCTCGATCTGCGACGGGTGCCCGAGGCGCTGGATCTCGGGGTGGAGATCCTGATGCGCCACCCCGGATTGCGACTGGATCCCGTTGAGTACTCCCCCGCCATGCAGGCGCTCTGGCTCGCCGCCATCGAGCGACGAGCGGGAAGACAGCCCGTAGAGCCTTCGAGGGAGCGACTGGCGGAGCTGGGACGAAGTACCCACGCAGACTGGGTTACCGCCGCGATAATAAAACGCGCCCAGGACGACTCGGTCCGACTGGTCATCACACTGGTCTCCACGAAACCCGGAGTGAAGCCTTCACGACATTCCATCCGACTTGGCAAGCGTAGCTGGTGGGCAACCGAGATCCGTCTGGGTCTTGAAGAGCGTTTTCCCGTGGCCAAACCGCAAGAGGCGATCACTGAAAAATTGCCCGGCGGCCCCGAGGAAGGCGATGAGATCGACGAGAAGACACCCTGGTACAAGACCTGGTGGTTCTGGACGGCGGTCGGAGTGGCCGTGGTGGGAGGAACCGTCGGCGGCATCGCCGGATACAACGCCTCCAAGAGCGACGATCACACAACGACAATGGATCCTGGTTGGTAAAAAGCCCTCCGCGAGTATTTGGAGTTTGATTATACATCCCGCAATTGATACGCCATCGCTAAGTAACTGACAGAAAGGACAGTGCGATGCATAACACCTTCCGGATAGTAGTATTTCTTCTCCTGGCCCACTTGTTCCTTACCGCCTGCGGAAACAACGGCGGCTCGGATGGTGGTGACGCAGGTAGCGACACGGACACAGACACGGACACAGACACGGACACAGACTCCGACTCGGATTCCGACACGGACGAGGAGTTTTGCGGAAACGAGAACGTGGACAACCTGGAGGACTGCGATCTAGGGGATCTCAACGGCGACCCGTCGGTTTGCTGTGACGACGAATGCCAATACGTCGCCGCAGACACCGTATGCAACGAGGGCTCCGGAGACATCTGCGACCAGGATGAGGTGTGCGACGGAGCGAGTGCGGTTTGCCCCGACGATGTAACAGCCGCAGACGACACGCCGTGCACCGGCAACGGCGTGAACGAATGCTCGGAGGAAGACTCCTGTCAGAGCGGAGTCTGTGATGACAACGACCTGGCTGTTGACACACCCTGCGACGAGGGTGTCGCAGAGCCCACCTGCAATCCGGACACCTGCGACGGTGCCGGGGCCTGTGTCGACGAAGCCATCCTCACCGACGGAGCCGGCTGTACAGGAGCGGGAGACACATGCTGCAGCGGGTACTGCGTCCCGGGAATCCCCTCTGCGGGAACCTGCGACCCGTGTATGCTCCCGCCGATCACAACCATCACCGTTGCCATCATGGACGATGGGGGCTTCGGCGACACGAAATGGCAACAGATCGCCACCGACCTGGGGTACACCAGCACCATCGAGGCGCTCACTTTCCTTGACAGCGCCGCCTCTTTCACCGGAATCGACGTCCTGATCTACACCTCTCCCTACGATGCCATCAACGCAACCCGTCGCGCCAATATCGAGGCCTTCCTCCAGGCGGGCGGCGGAGTTTACATGCAGGGCGAATGGGGAACGACCTACACGGGCAACATTGAGTTCGATTACCTGGTGAACAACAACGGCGGCACGTTCGCCTGGGGCTCGGCGGTGACAGGGGATCTGGTGGGATCGGCTCCCCAGGGATGCTACGCGACGTATCCCGAGTCTGCTCCGAGCCTGGATTATTTCTGGTACGGATTTTCGGGAACCGGGAGCGGCGCCGGCTTCCAGAACATGCTGGTGGATGGATCCGACGCAATTGGGTTCGCGTACTGCCTCCCCGCCCCCGATCGCGGCCTCGTGGCCATCACCAGCGATCGGGACTGGATCGTCAACTCCTCAAATGGCTTCACAGCGGCGGGACAGGCCTTCATGACCAACATCCTCGCTCGCCTGGCGTTCGCGGAGCAGTGCGAGTAGCTCCCCGTCCGTCATTTAAAACAACGAGTGGGACCATAGCTGTTCGAGAAACAGTTCGTACGGAACGATCTCCACTCCGTCTACCCGTCGCGATTCCGGCTCCCGACAAACAACAATGCGCCGCTCGATGTTGTAGTCGCTCTGCTCCATTATCGCCCGCAGACCTCTCAGATCACGGTCGTGCAACATCCTGGACGACTTGACCTCCACCGCAATCGACTCTCCCAGTACGAAATCAACCTCCGCCCCGTTCCTGTCCCGCCAGAAGTGGATCGGCTTACCACGAGCAAAGTAATTGGTGTATGCGTTCAGCTCCTGCCAGATGAAGTGCTCGAAAGCTTTTCCATACGCCGGCGTATCCACGCCGGGCGACATCTGGCCGGTCAGCGCATGCACCACACCGATGTCGAAGAAATAGAACTTACCGTGAGAGATCGCCTTGCGTTTGCCTGTGGTCTGGAGCGGACGAAGCATTTTGCCCACAAGCGTGTCTTCGAGCAGCACGAAGTACTCGCGTACAGTGCGCGCGGGCACCTGGCTGTCTCTCCCTACACCTTCGAAGTTGATCAGCTCGCCGCTCCACAAGGCGGCGTGTGCCAGAAAACGCGAAAACCCCTCGATATTGCGGCTCAACGCCTCGGCCTGAATCTCCTCGCGAAGGTATGTGCCCACATAGCTGCCAAGCTCCTCCAGCGGCTCGTCCGACAACTGCACCGGGGGAAGCATCCCATACGTGAGCGCACGATCCAGATCCAACGCAGGCAACTCGGCGCTCACAAAAGGCGCCAGCAGGCGCGTTCGCGCCCGCCCCGCCATTAACGATGTATGTGTCCGTCTCAGCTTGCGAGCACTGCTCCCGGTGAGCAAAAAGCGCACCCCTTTCTCCTCGATCATGACGTGAACTTCGTCCATGAGCACCGGCAACTTCTGGATCTCATCAATGACGATCAGGTGGTCGTCCG
>JAUVAN010000184.1 GCA_030591725.1 Deltaproteobacteria bacterium | reverse complement strand
CTCGATTACGCCCATAACAAGAAGGATGCGGCCGGCAGGGATCTCAACCTCGTTCACAGAGACGTTTCTCCGCAAAACATCCTCGTATCGTTTGACGGAGAGGTAAAGATGATCGATTTCGGCATCGCCAAGGCTGCCGGAAAGGCCGGCAAGACCCAGGCGGGCATTCTCAAGGGCAAGTTCGGCTACATGTCGCCGGAGCAGGTGAGAGGGCTTCCTCTCGACCGGCGATCGGATATTTTCGCCATTGGTATTTGCCTGTGGGAGATGCTGACCGGTGAGCGTCTCTTTATCGGTGAGAGTGATTTCTCGACACTCGAAAAGGTGCGGAATGTCGAGATAGTTCCGCCGTCCAGCTACAATAAAAGGATTCCCGAAGAACTCGAAAAGATCATTTTAAAGACGCTTAGCAAGGACGTGGAGGACCGCTACCAGAGCGCGATGGACCTTCACGATGACCTTCAGAGTTGGATGTACACCTCTGGCAATTTCTTTGCGCGAAAGGATCTTGGCGCGTTTCAGCAAGAGGTTTTCCAGGAGGACATAGAAAGAGAGAGAGCCGTTGATGAGGGGATGGGCGATCTTGCGCGATCGACGGTGCCCCCACCTCCACGGGTGGCCCAATCCGGCACTGGACGCGCAACTGCGCGACCGGGAGCACCGCCGCCACCTCCTCCAAGGGCGAGCCAGGCGCCTCCGCCTCCGCCTCCCAGACCGACAGCACCTTCGGGGCCTGGCGCCGCAGGGCGTGCGACCGTTCCGCCGCCGGTTCCCTCAAGAACCGCCGGTCCGCCCGCCGGTGCAAAGCGAACGATGCTCGGTATGCCGGCGGTCCGGGTGCCCCAGGCGCCAGGTGCGCCACCTCCTCCGAGGCCTGGAGGGGGAGCACTCCCGCAGGATCTTGCCACTGGCAGAGTAGCCACGCCCATGGCGCCACAAGCGGGCGGCGCAATCGAGATGGACTGGGACGAAGATGAGCCTCCGACAAACATCTACGACAAGAAGACCGCTGCGGAGATGGCCAAGGCCGCTGTAGCTGCCGGTCCGGGTGGAGGACCGGCGGAGTTGTCTCTCGACGATGACCTCCTGGTGGAGCTGGACCGTGATGGTCGGCGAGGGGGGTCTTTGTTACCGCTGGTTATCGGTATCAGCGCCGGCGCCGTTGTGGCTGCGGCGGTGGCCGTCATCCTGATCTTTTTCGTGTTCGGCGCGACGAAGACAGGCATACTCGAACTCAAGGTCGATCCCGGTGAGGGACTGCAAGTGGTGCTGGACGGGGTCACCACGTTACCCGGAACCACGTCGCCCATGACCATCGCCGATCTTTCGGTGGGACCGCACCAGCTGACCATCAAGCACAAGAGTTACAAGGACACAGAGATAGACTTTTTCATTCGGGAGGGAGAGACAACGGCGAAGCCGGTGACGCTGGAGAAGGTGGCGAGCGGTTTCTTCCTCGACACCGTACCTGCCGGAGCGTCCATCTGGATTGACGATCGTCCATACGAGGAGAAGACACCTGTCACAGTGACCGATCTCTCCGCCGGTACCCACATGGTGCGCGTTTCAAAGGGCGATTCTTACGAGCAGATCAGCAAGGAAATAGAGGTGGTCGCGGGACAGATTGTCAAGCTTCCGCAGATGAAGCTCGTGCTAAGGTCAGTGGAGATAACCTTCAACACCCAGCCCGCGGGGGCCACGGTGGTGTTGATAAGCGGCACAGACCGCAAGAAGATCGGTGTCAGCCCGGCCAAGGCGACCATCGATACATCAAAAACGTACAAGGTCGAATACGCGCTCAAGGACCACAAAAAGGTCACAAAAGCTATTGAGGAGCAGGATTACGCGGGCAAGGAAACCGTCGATCTCGCGGTGCTGGTTCTGGAGAAGGCGTCGGGTGGCAAGGGCTCATCGGGCAAGGGCTCATCGGGCAAGGGCTCATCGGGCAAGGGCTCATCGGGCAAGGGTTCATCGGGTAAAGCCGCCGCCAGCGGACCTCCCGGCAAACTGTCCGTTCAGACCAAGCCATGGTCACGGGTGTCCATCAACAATCGTTTCATCAAGAACACGCCATTGGTCAATCATTCTCTGAAACCCGGCACTTACACGGTGACCCTGGAGAACCCGCAGTTCAATATCAAGAGGACCTTCCGCGTGAAGATCAAGTCCGGCCAGACGACAACCCTGGTGAAAAAGCTAATCTGAGGTTCTCTTGCGCGTCAGGTATGCACTACCTTCTGGAAGTCGGAGTCTTTTACCCAGCCTGATTTTTCTGATGTCGTTTCTGGTCTGCGGTGGGGCTTTTTGCGCGGAGGAAGCCAGGGTGGTGCTCATTGTCATTCCGACGGAGGAGCCGGCCCCGGACAGGGTGCAGGAGATATTGCAGGAACACCTTGGAGATGTGCAGGTGCGGGTGGACGTGACCGAGCGCGAGGCCCTTCCCGATACACCCGGTCACTGGATCGAGATCGGTGCGAATCAGGCGGCAAAGGAACCGGGCACCCTTGCGATTTTTGGATGGAGATGCGAAGAAAAGACCGATTGTACCCTGTACATGGTTGACACCGGGAGCGGCTCTTTTGCTGCGATTCCGGTGCGGCCCGACGATATGGAAGACCACGATAGCGAGAGAATCGCGTTTGCGCTTGCGGCAACTGCTCGCGAGTCCATATGGGGTGCGATGTTTCCGGTGATGAGGCGGTTGATCGATGAGGGAAAGAACCCCAAGGCGCCTGCCCTGCGCTGGCAGCGAGAGCCGGGCCCGTACATTGGCGATGGAGATTCTGCAGGGCAGGTGAAGGATAAGCGACCATGGATGTGGCTCGAATGGGGTTACCACGGAGAGTACCCGCATCCCACAGGGCAATCCTTGCATGGGCCGTGGGTCGGCGCCGCCCTTTCCCCGGGAAAGAATCTGGTGCCGTTCCTTCAGATCGGGTGGCTCGGTCTGCAGTCCGGGCAGAACGAGCAGGGTGTGGTAAAGACCCACAGATTTCCTATTTCACTGGCCCTGCGGATATACGTCCCCATCGGTCCGGCAATGTTCTCCGTCGCGCCGGTGGGTCGAGTCGATTTCGTCATTGCCAAGTCGGATCCCATCGGTCCTCGGGGAGAATCCACCGGAATGAAGATAGAGGTCCACGCCGGGGCAGCCACCACCTGGCATCTACCGTTGCCCAGTGGAAAGGTCGAGGCGGTTATCGGTATGGGCGCGCTCGCCACCATTTTGGGACACGACTATAAGGTGGATGGGCAAAGCGCGGTAGCGGCTTCGGGTGTTCGATTCATCTGGATGGTCGGAATGGCCTGGAGTCCGTTGTAGGGCCAGGACAAACGTCAAAAGACAAACAACCCCAATAAATGATAGAATGCTCTCACGTTCAAAACGAAAGGCGGGGGAATGCGATACCTAGTGTTGATGGCCCTGGCGACCGCGCTGGTTCGCGGTGGCTGCTCCCCGGCTAAGCGCCCGGCGGATGAACAGGACGGCGAGAGCACCGATACAGACACGGACAGTGATTCGGATACGGATACCGGCCCGGTCGAGTGCGATCTTGGGGAGTACAGCGGTGATTTCACGATCAGCACACAATCGGATGTCGCAACCCTCGCGGGATACACCTCGATTTCGGGAGAGCTTTGGATCCACTGCCCCTTGTGCTCCGACTTGAGCGAGTTGAGTTGCCTCACCTCGGTGGGCGAGGACTTGAACATCCAATACAACGACGCCCTTACCGACCTGGACGGACTTGGTGCCCTTACCTCAGTTGTCGGGAACTTAACTATCCGCAGCAACCCCATCATCGCCAACCTGGACGGTCTGAGTGGGGTAACCGGCTCATTGGGCGTGACCTTGTGGATCGAAGACAATGACGCCATCAATAACCTTGACGGATTGAGCGGTATCACCTCAGTGAGCGATACCATGCGGATCAGATGCAACGCCTCCCTCACCAACCTGGACGGGCTGAGCGGGGTCACTTCGGCGGGCTTCTGGTTTATGATCGATAGCAACAGCACCCTGCCAGACTGCGAGGTGTGCGACCTGCTGGACCAGCTCACTAAATTCCCCGATGATATAGATGTCCACGACAACCTTGACGACACATGCACGCCGGTTCCGGCGAATTGCCCGTAGAGAAACGTTCGGGGTCAAGATCTTGGATCTTCGAACTTGGATAGATTCACGGCCGTGGGTGAACCACGGCCCTACGACCTCAGACTATCGATGAGTTGCATTATCGCTTGCGTCTGGCGGGTCAGGGTGCCCGTGTATCGCCGTATGCGGGTCGATAGTTTTGCGAAATCCCCACCGCGATCGAAGGCGGCGACGGACCTCCCGAGGGCTTCGAGGATCGCGTCGGCCGAGTTGTCGCTTGCGATGATTCCGGATCCGCTCGCCAGTGACGGTTCAAGATCGACAGCGCATTCACTTGCCTCGGGGGTTGTCACCGGGACCGTACCGCAGGACATGGCGGTTGCCGTTGTCGAGGGATCGGTCACAGAGACGCAGAAATCGAATCCTGCCATCGCCGTGAGATCGGGCGTACCCGATGGAATGATCGCCAGGCGGTCCTGGTAGCGAGCCGCGAGATCGTGAAGACCCACGTCTTCGTCCTTTGGCGTGATCGCCACCTGGACGTCGCCGCGCAGGAATTGCTCCACCGTTTTTATTGTGACGGCAGGATCTGCGGCCGTCGTCGGGAAAAAGAAGAGCGGCACGTCGTTGCGAATCGGGAGGCCGGATGACGCCTGGAAAGAGGTTTTTGCGCGAGCCTTGTCGGAGACGGAAATCGAATTCGGTTGTTCTCCCCAGAGAGGAAGATCCACCAGCCGGCCGGATGAGCGCATCTCTTCTATCTCGGTGTTGTCGGCGCGTTCAATTGCCCGCGCAATTGTCTTTCCGAGTATGACGACCGCGTCGGCGTCTTTCATGCCCTTTTGCGGGATATCATTCCTGGACAGGACCAGCACATGAATGTTGTTTTTCCTGTTCGCGTCGAGTCCGGGCACGGCAGCGCACTCCCGGTTGAAGGAGATACAGCACGCCTCCCCGGTCGACACCGAGCCGATCGTCGTGAGGGCCGCCCTTGCAAACGCGTGGGCGTATAGCTCTTCATCGAGCTTATCCTCGGTATGCAGCAGATGGATCTCCACCCCGGAGGGCAGGCGCCCGTCGAATCTATTCCAGGACACAGTGCGATCGCCCACGGTCGTTTCGATAGGCCTCAGCCTGCGCGCCAGAGAGTGGTCATTGGAGTCCGTTTGCGTTTTCGTGGAAACGACCGCGTGAACGTCGTTGCCCCTTTTGGCCAACTCGGTGGCCAGGGAGGAGACTCTCTTCCCCAAGCCGGATCGGTTGGAGAACGGGAAGATCTCATCAGAGATCAGAATGATGCGCATGGCTTACCTTTGGTTTGAAATGGAAGAGTTGACGACCTACATATTATGGGCCGCAGCAGATCTCGCCGGAGGGGCAGCCCACCTCCATATTCACGAGGGTACTGGTGCACGTTCCGCTTGTGCATTCAAGGTAACCACCACCTTCCTCGACGCACTGATCGGTGCCGATGCAGCAGTGCAGGTTCAGGGAGGCGAGGCAGTTTCCCTGCTCATTATCGGGCGAGTAACCGCCCTCGCACGAATCACCTGCGGTCTGGCAGATGCCCCCGAAATTGAGGTAACCCATCATGAGGCTCACCATGCAATCCTGGCCTGCGTCCTGGGTGCCGGGGCCCGCGTCCGGATCGCCGAGATCGACGCAGCACCACCCGTTGTCGGGGCATCCCGCCTGAAAGCCCGGGATCGATCCCTCGCACTCGGTGTCCTGACAGGTGGTCATTCCGCTGCCCCCCAGCGCGCAGGCGTCGTCCGTCAGGCAGCAGGTGAGCCCTGAGGCGCAGTCGCCCTGCGGGCTGTCGGGGCTCGTTCCGGCGGTGCATTCGCTCTCCGAAGCGGCGCATACGCCCTCGAGTGTCACCATGTCCTGGATGGCGCCCGCCTGGCACGGATCGCCAACGTCGCCGTCGGCATCAGAATCGGTATCGGTATCAGTGTCCGTGTCCGCAGATCCGTCCATTCCGGCATCTTCGACGGGCACGACCTCTTTCTTGTCGTCGCCGCACGACGCGAGGACGAACATTCCGGCCAATAGCAACAAGCCAGAAATAAGTGTGAATCTATGCATGGGTTTCCTCCTGATTGCTCATGACATTTTGATTAGCTATAAACAACATGTTCCACAATATAAAGCAAACGGGTCAAATTTATTCCTTTTTGGAATTTTTTTCCGTAGTGGATGCGTTTTACCTTAACTGCCGACAACGGTTATGATTTCGGTGAGTTTTACATGAGCTACAGGTATGGACAAAAGGGAAGGGGGCAACCATTGCGCAAGACGTCACCCGCGTCCCGCGTGGCGAGGTACGTCAAGCGCTTCGTTCTGGTTGTGTTCTTTTTCTGCTTCGGCTGCGCGGTCGGCCTGGCGGCGGTGTTCTACTATTTCTCCCTCGGGCTGCCGGCCATCGGCCCGTTGCTCGAAGGGTACGATCCCCCCCAGACTACGAGGATCCTCGCTGCCGACGGGACGGTGATCGGCGAGTTGTTCGTGGAGAGAAGAACGGTCGTTCCCATAGAGCGTATACCGGATATCATGGTCAACGCGGTGATCGCGGCGGAGGACGCGGATTTCAGAACCCACGAGGGGCTCGACTATCCGGGCATGATACGCGCAATGTTCACCAACGTCACGAGTGGGCGTCTGGCCCAGGGCGCCTCCACCATCACCCAGCAGGTGGCGAGGACGTTCTTCCTGACACGGAAGAAGAAGTTCTCGCGGAAAATCAGGGAGATCTTGCTCACAAAGCGCATCGAGGAGCGTCTCACCAAGGACGAAATTCTTTACCTGTACCTCAATCAGATCAACTTCGGGCACGCCCGCTACGGGGTTGCGGAGGCGGCGGCGTATTACTTTGACAAGGATATCGAGGAGATCACGATCGCTCAGGCCGCGTTGCTCGCGGCAATTCCCAAGGGGCCGTCCATCTACGAACCTATCAGGCATCCGGATGCCGCCGCAAAGAGACGAGAGTATGTGCTCGGAGAGATGGCCCGGCGAGGGTTCATATCGGAAGCTCAAGCCGAGCTCGGCAAGGTGGCGCCCTTCGGACTGGTCGATAAGGGCAGAAGGGATGCGGGGCTGGCGCCGGAGGTGATCTCGCGGGCGCTGCGGGAGCTAGAGGGCATAGTCGATCTGGAAACCCTGCAGCACGGAGGGTACGTCATCGAGACCGGGCTGGAGCCGGGCCTGCAGCGAGCGGCCCGGGAGGCGGTCAGAGTGGGACTTCGGCAGGTGGACGAACGCCATGGCCGGCAGGCTCCCTTCAAGAAGAAACGATGGCGCAAGGGGGATCGAGGGCAGACCGGTGACCTGAAGACAGATCACGTATATCTCGCGAAGGTAATCGGTCCGGCCGGTTCGGGTAATGCGGTGGATCTCGATCTGGGTGGTACGCGCGGTCTCATCGATCTGGCGAAAGCCGCACGATACAACCCCGACGAACTGTCGCCGGTGGAGTTTGCCGTCAAGGGCGCCGTGCTTCATGTTTCGCTGGTTGCCCCGGCGCGTGACGAACAACCTCTGGAGTTGAAGATGGAGGAGGGTCCGCAGGCGGCGGTGGTTGCAATCGATCCTCACACCGGGAGGATAGTCGCCCTGGTGGGTGGTGATCACGTGAAACCGGGTGGCTTCGATCGCGCCACCTGCGCAATGCGTCAACCCGGATCCGCATTCAAGCCTTTTGTCTACCTTCAGGCGTTGAGGTACCGAAAGTACACGCTTGCGTCCATGCTCGACGATTCTCCGGAGACGGAGGGCAATTGGAAGCCCCGCAATTCACATGGAGATTCGTTCGAGGGAGCCGTGCCCATGAGAGCTGCTCTGGCGAGATCCTTGAACCTCCCCGCTGTGAAGTTGATTCGCGATGTGGGGCCGGATCGTGTCGCGCAGCTGGCTTCCAGCATGGGAATTGACT
>JAUVAN010000360.1 GCA_030591725.1 Deltaproteobacteria bacterium | reverse complement strand
GCCGCCACATGGGCTTGCGGTAAGGACCGCTGCAGGGGGGTGGCGAAGGTTGACAGACCTGTTCACCGCGCCCTTATGAGGGCGCGGTGACCAGGTCAGCCGGCACGGCTGGATCCGGATGAACCCTTTTTTTCGCAAGCAAGTATCCGTGTCATTTCAAGTGTGAGCGTCTATACTTGTTGTGTTCTCTTGCACACAAGGAGGGGATCCATGATTTCGAGCAGGATGAGGCCGGCAGGATGGGTGCTGGTTATTGCGCTTGCTGCGACAATGGGTTGCAACGAGGGGTACGACACCGCCGAGCTGGTCGGCAGGCCGTTTTTTACAGTTGCATATTGCGAGGCGGAAGTGGATGGGGTGGGGATAGTGGATGTGGAGACCGACTATCTGCCCCATGTTATTTGCTGCGAGAACGGCAACGCCGATTTCGAGGCGCTGAAGGCCCAGGCTGTCGCGGCGCGCAGCTACCTCTACTACAAACTCGACACCTCGGGCAGCATCGGTGATGGAACGGGTGACCAGGTCTACACCTGTAGCAACGAACCGGAGTCGCAGCACTACGATGCCGTCACCGAAACTTCGGGCGAGATCATCACCTATGAGGACGTGACCATCTGCTCTTTCTATGTAGCCGGAGCGGTCCCGTCTGCGGACGACTGTGTCGCGCTCCCGGGCGACGACGACTATTCAAACACCGAACAATACGTCACCTACAACTACAATCTCTCCGGGGACGACATAGAGCAGACCTCGCTTGGATGGATAGATCCCGGCAACGTGTACAACCGGGGATGCAAATCGCAAAACGGCGCCCATTGTCTCGCGGAGAACGGCTGGATATACGACGATATTCTTGGCTTTTTCTACGGAATGGACATCATCATCGATGTCGCCGACGGCGAGTGCATCGAGTCACCCGACCCGGACGCAGGCACGGATTCGGATACTGACTCCGACACGGACTCGGATGCCGACTCTGACACCGATTCGGACTTTGAAGATGACGACGACGACGATGAATGTTCGGGCGACTCATCGAACAGTTGCTCGCTCGTCCCCCATCAGAAAGTTACTACATCGTTGATAGGACTGGTTTTGGGTTTTTAATGAAATAACCTGGAGAACAATGATGATGAAAACAACTCTTGTCCTGGCGACGACCGTCCTTTTTTTATTTCTTGCGGCGGGCTGCACGGATAGCGGGGATGACGCCATAAACGAAAACCCCGATGTTGAATACACTCCGTGGGATGACGACATGCCCCAGGCGGGAAACCCCGACGGCAATTGCCCGGTGCCGGACGAGGCGATGGAGGAGGATACTACCGCGCCGGATCACGTCATCGGCGACGGCACCCCGGAGAGCTGCACGAGTCAGGCCGTGGTGGAGGCGATCGCACAGGGCGGCGTCATCACTTTTGACTGTGGTCCGGATCCAGTGACCATCCTCCTGGAAGAGACCGCCAAGATCTTCAACGACACCGGGCCGAAGATCGTCATCGACGGCGGCGGCAAGGTAGCCCAGAGCGGCGGCGGGGTCAGACGCATCCTGTACATGAACACGTGCGACGAGAACCAGGTGTGGACCACCTCCCACTGCCAGGACCAGGACCACCCTCAGCTCACGGTGCAGAACCTCAGCTTTGTCGACGGAGACTCCAGCTCGGAAGAAGAGTACGACGGCGGAGGCGCCATCTGGATCAGAGGCGGTCGATTCAAGGCGATCAACTGCAGGTTCTTCAACAACTCCTGCGCTGACACCGGGCCGGATGTCGGGGGCGCGGGTATCCGCATCTTCAGCCAGTATGACAACCTGCCCGTTTACGTTGTCCACTCAACCTTCGGCGGCAGTGACGATCTGGAAAATGTCGGCTCGAACGGCGGCGGGATAAGCAGCATCGGTGTCTCGTGGACCATCATCAACAGCCTGTTTTCGCACAACCGGGCCATCGGCAACGGCGGCAACCCCTCAGAAGAGGGAACTCCCGGCGGCGGCAGCGGCGGCGCGATCTACAACGATGGGAATACGATGACCCTGTCGCTATGCGGAGTGGACATCCAGCACAACGAGGTGAACGCATACGGAGCCGCCATCTTCTTCGTCAGCAACAACCACGACGGCACCATTCAAATTGAGGACTCGGTGATCAAGAACAACATCAACCACAGCGGCAGCCCCTGGGAGATTCTTCCCGGCATCTCCGGGCACGATGATACGACCATAATCGTAGACGACGACTCCGTCATCGAGTGAAAGGAAACCGCATGAAATACGTCACACCAATATTGATAATCTGCGCACTGGCCTTTTCCGCCTGCGTGGATTGCGAACAGATCGAGAAGGACGCCAGGAGCCTGAAGGCCAGCTATCAGAATTGCTCGGGCGAAGACACGTGTCAGTTGGTGAGCATGTACGAGCTCGCAGGCCTCAACAACTGCCTGGGTCCCTTTCAATGCCCCGCCGCATTCAACTCCAACGCTGACCTAGATCGATTCGAGAGCAAGGCCAAAGCGCTGGTGGATGACTACAAGGACTGCGATCAGTGCGCCATAGCCAGTTGTCTCGGAGAGGACGATCTCATCGCCGAATGCGACACTGACGCCGGTGTTTGCGTCACCATCGAGAACTGGAACAACGACTAGCTTCTCAACAGCCCACATTTGTCTGTAGCAGATCTCTTCTTTTCGATCTTTTTTCTTGAACTCTCCCAGAAGTGAGGCCATACATTACTTAACTCTAGCTATGAGGTAGACTATGAAAATCACTCTTATCATGATGCTTGCTGCACTCTTTACGATGGGACTCTTAAGCGTCGGTTGCGCCGACGATGATGACGACGGGGGGACGGACCTGGATTCGGATTCCGACTCCGACTCCGATACCGACTCCGACACCGACTCCGACACCGACACCGACACCGACTCCGACACGGATTCCGACACGGACGGTGATGCAATATTGGATTCCTCCCACTCGGGTTGGGAGCATGCCCCTTGCCGCTCGTGCCACTCGGAAGCCCACCACGCCGATCAGACAATCTCCGAGTGCGTGAGTTGCCATGGAACCAACGGCGCCTCCGACGGTCATACGTCTTGCGGTGGGGACAACGCAGGCGCAGGATCGTGCCACGCAGATGAGCACGGCGGCGAATCGGCCGGCTTCCCAGCAGGAACCTGCGGACCCTGTCACGGGGAATGATAAACTTCCTTATTTTGTGATCAGACGGGTAGAGAAGAATCGGCTACCGAGGGCGACGCCACAGTGGATAAGTCGAAGGTCGCGGGCTCCTTGAGCTGAAGGACGTCGAGCTTTTTCTCGTAGTAGTTGAGCTTCTCCATGAAAGAGACGCGGTTCTCGGCCGGCAGCTCGTCGACGATGGTTCGGTAGTACTCGATTCCACCGGCCATGTTCTTCTTGAACTTGTCGAAATAGCCGGCGCCACGCTCGGACCGGCCCGCGTTGAATTCATTCACCTGCTTTTCGAGCTCATCGAAATACAACCCTATCTCGCACACGAACACGTGCGGCCGATCGGGATTGTCGGTGAGCGAAAGCCTGCCGTAGATGTGTCCGATCATCTCCTCCAGAGTGGCTACCGCAGAGAAGTTGGCTATATTGGGCCCGCAGCAGACGGTGGTCTTCGATCCGGGATCGATATCCAATTTTATCAACGCTCCGCCGGACAGGTCGTTGCATATGCACGCCTTCTCCGTCACCTTGAAACGAGCTAATAGCAACTCCTGGCCGGAGAGCCCCGAGGCTTCGATCTGCTTCAGTTTCTTTTTCTGGTAAGCCCGCGAAGCGCCGCAGAGCGCCTTCTTGGAGAACTCAGTATGTTTTACCAGGTAGCCCTTGGAGCAAGCGCTCCCGGGAGACCCTTTCTCTATTCTGCTCTTGCGCTCGAGCTCGCTGTCCGAGGTCCGAAGCATCCAGAAGGGCACGCCGAGTGGGGACGAATCGCTGAGGTATACGTCGGCGCTTTTCGCCTTTGCGAGCCTGTCCAGGTGGACCTTGTCCACACTTGTAACCTCGGGCACCAGCAGGAAGGGAGTGGCCCAACCGGTACCGTCAACGCCGTACCGGGTCAGCAGAAACCTGTCCTCCTCGGATGTCCCGATCCCGCCTTGAACGGTCACCCTCT
>JAUVAN010000489.1 GCA_030591725.1 Deltaproteobacteria bacterium | reverse complement strand
GAAAACACTTTTGCCGTCGGCGATTCGATCGGCATGTGTCGTTTCAACACCAAGCTGTTCAACTCGCCATCAACCCCAGACCTGGCCGATTTTATCACCCAGCTCAACGAGTTAACCGGGTTGCAGTTCGATACAGAAAAGCTGGATGAGATCGGCCGCAACATCACCGGACTGGAGAGAATGCTCAACTTCCGTTTCGGTCTGCGGGGCGAGGATGACAGCCTGCCGGACCGCTGGTTTGATGAGCCGATCAAGGTTGGTCCTTTTGAAGGGGAAAAGATCGACCGGGAGCAATTTGCCGCCCTCAAGCAGCGTTTTTACCAGGTAACCGGACTCAATCACGAAGGAGTTCCCACTCTCGACTGGCACGCCCGGCTCGCGCATATCGTTACCGGTTACAACATCAGGGTCAAGTTTGCCTGTGCACTTCCCGGCGCACCGGAACAGGGCATCATTGTCGACGAGCAGGTTGCGAATCTGAGTGAACTGCGCCAGCTTTTACGACGCAAACTGCCCGAGGCGAACGGAATCCTGGACGACCCAAACCTCAACATTGTTATCAACGGCGAGATGATCCTGGCCGGTGAAGACCAGACCAAGATCCCTGACGGTAGCGAGATCAGCCTGATCTCCTACGTTTCAGGGGGATAAATAGCCCATGAATACTTTTGAAACAGGCCCTATCCGTCCACCCAGCGAGGCGGGGAGTTATCTCGTTCGCCTGACCCGTGGTTGCCCCTGGAACAAGTGCAAGTTCTGCCGCTCTTACCGTAAGCGATCTTTCGAGATCCGCGACGTCACCGAAGTCATGGCAGATATCGATGCCATGGCGAAAATCAGAGACGAGATAAAAAGCGGCCAGCCTGCTCGTGACCAATACGGATGGATGGTGCAGAATGCCCTCAACAGTGGCGGGACTACGGCCTTCCTCCAGGATGGTGATTCGCTTTCCATGAAAGCCGACGCAGTCCGCCACCTCCTCGGCCACTTTAAAGAACGCTTCCCGGAGGTCACAAGGATAACCAGCTACGCCCGATCCAGGACCATGTCAAGCCGCTCCGTCGAAGACCTTGTCTCCTACCGCGAGCTTGGCCTCACCCGCATTCATATAGGCATGGAGAGCGGACATGACCCCCTCCTCGAGATAGTTAAAAAAGGGGTAACCGCCGAGGGCCATATCCGTGGCGGCAGACGGGTCGTCGAAGCAGGGATAGAACTGAGCGAATACATTATGCCGGGTCTCGGCGGCCGGGAACTCACTGAAGGACACGCCCTGGACTCTGCACGTGTCCTGAATGCAATCGGCCCCGACTTCATCCGACTCCGCACCATATGTCTTGGCTCCAAGCTTCCTCTCTGGGAAGAGTTCTCCTCCGGAAAACTGACACGACTTACCGACATAGAGATCGTCAAGGAAATTCGCGCCTTCATCGAGGCTCTTGATGTTAACGGAGTGAAGATTGCCAGTGATCACATCCTCAACCTTCTGGGCGAACTCGATGGAAGGCTTCCCGAAGACAAGGACAGGCTCCTTGGCGTCATCGACACATTCCTCGCCCTGCCGAAGTACGATCAAGAACTCTTTCAGGTCGCCCGCCGCGCCGGGATGCTGGAGAAGCTCTCCGATGTAAACCACCACAGGGTTCGCGCTAAGGCCAAAGAGATCCTGGAGGAAATCTACCGTCACTACGGCAAAGATGGAGTAGAGGAAGCTACGCAGGAGATGATGGAGAGATTTGTCTAACGGCCTGTCGGACTATCGTGGTCAAGTAAAAGTGCCCCCTCCCATAGAAATTTCCTCCGTTTCTATGTCGGTTTACCACCTTCATCCAGGACCCTTCTGACAACCGTGGCGAGTTGCTCCATAGTCATGGGTTTCATACAGAATTCGCGGATACCCAGCCCTCTGACATTT
>JAUVAN010000194.1 GCA_030591725.1 Deltaproteobacteria bacterium | reverse complement strand
GTGTGGAACATACGCCGCCGATACGACAGCCGCACTCACCAGACCTCCGAGCAACCCGGAGCGCAGCGCTGCGATAACGATCGGCAAGTAATATACGCGTCGCAAGACATCGTGAACCCAGTGGTATTCGTGAGATGTGCCGTAATGAAGAGCGGTGACAATTGCGATCGGCAACCACACCGCCACCAGCATCAACGGCGATAGTATTGCGCCGGCTGCAGATGCGCCGGGTCTGTTCTCAGCTCTTTCTGGAGATGCCATACTTTTGCATTCGGTACGCCAGAACGTGCCTGGGGATCATCAGGTAGACCGCCGCCTGGGAAACGTTTCCGTTCTTCAACTCCAATACGCGCTCAATTACACTCTTTTCGAGATCGAGGAGAGAGAGACCGTCTTTGGGCAGTCGGGGTAGAATATCGTCCGTCAGACGATTGCCCTGGTCGTCGGCAAGCATCTGTGAGGGAAGGTCGTTTGCGCTGAGAGATTCCTCTGTGGCCAGTAGCACAAGACGTTGACAGATGTTCTCCAGTTCTCGAACGTTGCCGGGCCAATCGTAGTTTTCAAGAGTTTTGAGAAGATCTTCGGGAATCCTCGAACTATCAGTCTGCCCGTGCAGCGCGACGAAGTGACGCGCCAGAGGCTCCACGTCCTTTGGCCGATCGCGAAGAGGCGGCACCTCCACTTCCACCACGTTTATCCTGTAATACAAATCCTCCCTGAACCTGCCGGTCGCTACTTCGGTCTTCAGGTCGCTGTTTGTTGCCGCTATTATTCGCACGTCCACAGGCACCGGCTCATCGGTGCCCAGAACGTCGACAACCTTTTCCTGTATGACCCTGAGTAATTTGCCCTGCAGCGCAGCAGGTAGATCGGAGATCTCATCCAGAAACAGAGTCCCGCCAGCGGCCTGCCGGAACCGACCCAACCGATCCTTGTGCGCTCCGGTGAAGGCGCCCCTGGCGTGGCCGAACAGCTCGGACTCGAGTAGCTCCGACGGTATCGCTGCGGCGTTGACCGCGATAAAGGGCGCGTCAGCCCGGTCGCTCCTGGCATGAATACGCCGGGCTACCAGCTCCTTACCCGTTCCGCTCTCTCCCGATACCAGCACCGTGGCATCGGATCGGGCAACGCGATCGGCCATGGCTATTGTTTGCTCCATCTGCCCGGAATTGTGCACGATTGGTCGCTCGACTCGGGCGGTCTTTATCCGCAGATGCCTGACCTCTTGCGTGAGATCACTGTTGCGAAGGGCCCTGGCCACCGTGAGAAGCAAATGCTCGCGGTTGAAAGGCTTTCCGATGAAGTCGTAAGCGCCGGCCTTCATTGCCTCGACAGCGAGTTCAACGTTACCGTAAGCGGTGATCACCAGTACAGGCGTATCCGCCGAGCGCTTCTTGACCTGCGCGAGCACCTCCATCCCCGAGATGCCCGGCATGCGCACATCGGTTATCACCAGATCGTGTCGTTTCGGATCGAAGATCTCGAGCCCGTGGTCCCCGGTTGCCGCAACGTCCACGCTGTATCCGGCCTTTTCGAGATTGAAGGCCCCCATCTCCCTTCCGGACGCGTCATCTTCTATGAACAGAATTCTGCTTGCCTTTTGAGTCATGCGTATGAATTTAACCCTCTCCAAAACTAATGCAACGGATTGACCTCGATGTCGCTTGTCGCCGATGTGCTTTATGAGGTTCGGTGGAGTCATGAGATAACTATTTTGCAGAGTTGATGTACTTCTCCGGGTTTGCGTCGAACATTGGTTTGCACCCGCCGCAGCAGAAGACGTAGTACTTGCCCTTGTACCTGGAGGACTCAGTTGTGTTGCGAACTGTGAAATCGTCTCCAGTTACCAGGCACCTGGCCTTTGTTCCAGGAGCGGGCATCTTGTCGAACGCGGCCGGTGCACCGGCTCCCTGGGCAACTGTCATAACTTCTTCACCGTTGCCGAAAGCCGGATCGGCGCTTGCCTGGTTACCGAAAGCCGCCGCCAATACTATTGCAAAGATCACAATTGTCGGTTTCATTTTCGTTCTCCTTTTCAGTGCTGAATGTCCAGCGAGCCTGTTTCCCCCGAGTACTGGCAATCGTCGTGCCAATAATGGTGGCCGGCTTTCCATTGAGATTTTCGCCGAAATTCGCAGGCCTTCGACACATGTTCACAATAGTGTGAATCGACATTGAGAATATTCTCGAATTTTGGAGCCCCGCCCCGCCCGGTTGATCGAAAATTTGCGGCAAACGCTGGATGTCTCCAGTGGCACGGACCTTGCTCAAGTAACCGGGTGGAGGAATCAAATGCTCTTCAGGTTATCAAAATTTTCACCGGCTCTCCTGATCGCCGTCAGCATATGTCCATCCCTTCTTCTGGCGAATGACGACATGGAACAGTCGGCGGTCGAGACTGTCGAGATGGATAAGCTTGTCGATGAGGTGGTGCGTGCCAATCCGAGATTGACTGCAATGGAGCGGCAGGTCGCGGCTCTGAAAACCAGAGCGGTCGCGGTGCAAAAATGGATGGATCCCATGATCGCCGTGGAGTATTCCAATTTCCCCTGGAACACCTGGGCCCTGGGGGATTCACCGATGACGGGAATCCAGGTCAAGGTAACGCAGACTTTTCCGTTCCCCGGCAAGAACGGGCGAAGAGAGGCAACGGTCCTGGCGCAGGCCGAGGTGAAGAGCTTGGAACGCAAGGAGTTGACCGTACAGCTTCGGGCCGCAGTGAAACAGAATTATCTGGCCCTGACCCTCGTACGCCAGCTGCGCGGCCTGTCCCAAGAACACATTGTCTCCATCGAGAAGCTCCTTGCGCGTGTCCGATTGAGATACGAGGTGGGAAGAGGCAACCAGAAAGACATTCTTGGCCTCGAGCTACTCAGGGACAAACTTGAGGACGAACTCGAAGACTTTGAAAGAAATGATCGAGAGCTCACGGCGTCGATAAACAGCGCACTCCACAGAGACCCTCGAACATCAATATCCACTCCGGTCGAGTCCGTTTCGGTCTCGCCAGGACACTCATACGAGGAACTCCTCGAACTCGCGCGGCAGTACCGGCCGATGCTCGCTGTTTTCGAGCAGCGATCCAGGGCCTCAAAGCTCGCCGCTGACCAGACCGAATGGGAACGTCGCCCGGATTTCACGTTCTGGCTCGGGTATCGTTTTCGCATCGAAGCAGGCATGGATGATGGAACGGATTTCCTGTCCATAGGCGCTTCCGTACCGCTGCCTTTTGATTATCTCGACACCACTGATGCACAGAAAGCCGGACACCTCGAGGAGGCACGGGCCGCGCAGCATGGCCGGATCGGCGCGCTGGACGACATTGCCTTTGGTCTGGAAAAGAGTCTCGCCGCCTGGCGAAGAGCGCTGTCAAAGGAAGAGACGTATCGCGAGTCGCTCGTGCCGCAGGCGCGCAGGACACTGGACGCCTCCCTGTTGGCCTATGAGACGGATCGAACTGATTTCTTCTCCATCTATCGTGCCGAACTGGACCTCATTGCGTTCGAGCGAACGATACGTACGGCCAGAATAACCACAGCGAAAATGAAGGTCGCCGTTGAAGCGATGGTGGGAACAGAACTCGACGCCGTTGCTCGCGAAATAGAGAAAGCAAGGTGAAGACTATGAAGAAGAACACAAAGAAGATCATCATAGTTGGCGCGGTGACTCTGTTGCTCGGCGGCGGTGCCCTGGCTGCGCACAAGCCGGAGGGCGGCGACGAACGCGTGAGTCCTGATGGAGATGATGGCAAGGCGATAACGATCGATCCGGTAGTAGTTCAGAACATGGGCGTGAGGGTGGCGAAGGTGGAGCACGGCCCAATATTCAGGCATGTCCGCACCATCGGAGAGGTGGTGGTCGCCGAGGACGAGGTCTCGGTTGTGAACC
This sequence comes from Deltaproteobacteria bacterium, assembly GCA_030591725.1. Lineage (GTDB taxonomy): Bacteria > Myxococcota_A > Polyangia > JAAYKL01 > JAAYKL01 > JAUVAN01. The sequence continues at coordinate 3,985 of JAUVAN010000194.1, read as the reverse complement.
TGCGGTTCAGTGGATGGATTGAAAAGATCTTCGTCGATGAGACAGGTCAGGAGATCAAGAAGGGGCAGGCCCTGTTCGCGGTTTACTCTCCGGAACTGGTCACGGCACAGGAAGAGTATCTCCTGGCGGTTCGCGCAGATGGGTCGGAAAGCCTGCTGGCCCGCTCGACAGCGCGGAGATTGGAGCTCTGGGGAATAGGACCGAGATACTTGAGGCGGATTGTAAAGAAGGGCAAGGCTTCGCGAAATATCACGATTACCTCTCCGAGATCCGGCTACGTGCTGCACAAAAACGTGGTTGAGGGAGCGCGAGTTCAGGCAGGCGAAGATCTGTACAGAATCGGAAATCTCGATCGCATCTGGGTAAACGCGGAGATCTACGAACACGACGCAGCATGGGTCAGCGTTGGCCAGAAGGCCACTATGGAGTTGTCCTTCCAGGGCGGCAAGACCTGGGACGGGACTGTGTCCTATGTATATCCCACGCTGAACTTAAGGACCCGTACCCTTACCATCAGACTCGAGTTCGAGAACGATGGTTTGAATTTGAAACCGGGAATGCTCGCGACTGTACGGATCGAGACGCGGAGCAAGGACCACGCAACAACGGTTCCGACCGAAGCGGTATTACATTCCGGTGAACGACGCCTCGTGTTTCTGGTCAAGGGTTACGGCAAGTACGAGCCGCGCGATGTTGTTACCGGGCTGGTGGCCGACAACAACAGAACCGAAATTATTGAAGGACTGACCAGCGGTACAGAAGTTGTTGTCTCCGGACAGTTCCTCCTGGATTCGGAGAGCCAGCTTCAGGAGGCGGTACAAAAGCTGCTCGCGGCCCGCCTGCAAGTCAAAAAAGGACACGCGGAAAAAGAAGAACAAGTCGAAACGAAAACACAGACGGCCATGACCTACTGGACCTGCCCCATGCATCCCGAGGTGGTCCAGGAACACCCGGGAACCTGCGGGCAGTGCGGCATGGATCTGGTGGAGAAGAAGTTGTGATTGAATGGATAATAGAAAAGAGCGTCAAGAATCGCTTCCTGGTCATGGTGTTTGCTGCCTTTGTTGTGGCAATAGGCGTGTGGGCGATGATGAACACGCCGGTGGACGCCATCCCGGATCTGTCCGATGTGCAGGTTATCGTTTTTACCGAGCATCCCGGACAGTCGCCACAAGTGGTCGAGGACCAGGTGACCTACCCGCTGACCACCGCGATGTTGTCCGTACCTTACGCAAAGACCGTACGCGGATACTCGTTCTTCGGGTTCTCGATGGTCTATGTGATCTTCGAAGATGGAACAGACCTGTATTGGGCACGCTCGCGAGTTCTCGAATACCTGAACTTCGTACAGGGGCGCCTGCCGGAAGGAACCACGCCACAGCTCGGTCCTGACGCGACCGGTGTGGGCTGGGTCTTTCAATATACTCTGACCTCCGATCGTCACGACCTCGCCGAGCTGAGATCGATCCAGGATTGGTACTTGCGTTACGAGTTGATGAGTCTGCCCGGCGTCGCCGAGGTTGCCAGCGCCGGTGGGTACACCAGGCAGTATCAGGTAGAGGTCGATCCCCTGAAACTGCGTGCGTACGGACTCACCCTCGGGCAGATCAACATGGCGATAAGAGAGTCGAATATGGACGTGGGTGGGCGCCTCATCGAGATGGCCGAGACCGAGTTCATGGTGCGGGGGAAAGGGTATATCGAGTCGATCGACGACCTGAAGAAGATCCCGGTCGCGGTAGACGCCAGGACACATACTCCGATCATGCTCTCGCAAGTGGCCAATATTGGCATCGGACCGGACATTCGGCGTGGTGTCATCGAGATGGGTGGCAATGGCGAGGCTGTCTCCGGTATCGTCGTGATGCGTTCCGGCGAAAACGCGCTGGAGGTCATCGAGGGAGTCAAGAAAAGACTGGACGAGCTCAAGGCCGGTCTGCCGGAGGGAATAGAGATCCACACCTCCTACGATCGGTCATCTCTCATCATGCGCGCCATCGACACACTGAAGACCAAGCTTGTCGAGGAGATGATCGTCGTCGCCATCGTGATCATCCTGTTTCTGCTCCATGTGCGATCGGCGCTCGTGGCGATCATCACGCTCCCTGCGGGAATCTTGATCAGCTTTGCGGCGATGAAACTGCTGGGAATAAGCGCCAACATCATGAGCCTCGGAGGCATCGCCATCGCCATCGGGGTGATGGTGGATGCGTCTATAGTAATGGTCGAAAATCTCCACAAACATATGGAGAGAGACGTGGGACTCTCGCATCAGGAGGTCGTGATCAAGGCCGCCAGGGAGGTCGGGCCGGCCCTGTTCTTCTCGCTCTTGATCATCACGGTCAGCTTCTTGCCGGTGTTTACCCTGGAACAACAAGAGGGCCGGCTCTTTTCGCCGCTGGCCTACACGAAGACATTCGCCATGGCCGCATCGGCTTTACTCGCGGTCACGGTCATCCCCGTTCTGATGTACTACTTCGTGCGGGGGAAAATCTTGAGTGAGAAAAAGCATCCGGTAAGCCGTTTCTTCATCTGGATCTACAAACCGAGTATTCGACTCGTTCTGAGATTTCCAGTCGCGACCATCCTTCTTGCTGTGGCAATAGCAGCAGCGTCGATCTGGCCGTACACCAGGCTGGGCTCCGAGTTCATGCCGCCGCTCAATAAGGGCGATCTGCTCTACATGCCGACCACGCCGCCGGGAATCAGTATAACCAAGGCAAAGGAGCTTTTGCAGCAAACCGACAAGCTTATCGCGAAGCATCCTCAGGTGAAGCATGTGCTCGGCAAAATTGGACGGGCAGATACCGCCACCGACCCCGCGCCGCTGTCCATGATCGAGACCGTAATTCTGCTGAAAGACAAGTCGCAGTGGCCCAAGGGAAAGACCATCGAAGATATCATCAGGGAGCTCGACGAGATGGTCCAGTTCCCGGGGCTCACCAACTCATGGACCATGCCGATCAAGACGCGTATCGACATGCTGGCCACCGGCATCAAGACGCCGGTCGGCATCAAGTTGATGGGAGACGACCTCGGTCAACTCTCAGAGATCGGGGAGAAGATTGAGGCGATGTTGAGGGAGCTTCCCGATACCGCAACTGTATATTCCGAAAGGGTCGTTGGGGGTAATTACGTGGACATCAAGATCCGGCGAGAGGACGCGGCCAGATACGGCCTCAGAGTCGCGCATGTTCAGGAAGTGGTGAGGAGCGCCATCGGCGGAATGAACGTGAGCTGGACAGTGGAGGGCCTCGAACGTTACCCGATCAACGTGCGCTACCCCAGAGAGCTAAGAAACAATGTGCAGAAGCTCAGGGAGTTGACCGTCCCCACACCCATGGGGCACGCAGTGGCTCTGGCGCAAGTCGCCGACATCGAAATTACAAAAGGGCCACCGGCAATCAAGAGCGAAAACGCGCGTCGGACAGCGTGGATCTTTGTAGATCTGAAAACCTCCGATGTCGGTGGTTACGTGGAGAGCGCGAAAAAGCTCATCTCCGAAAAGCTCGATCTTCCGGAAGGTGTTTCGATCGTCTGGTCGGGACAATACGAATACATGGAACGGGTCAGCAAGCGGCTCAACGTGGTCATTCCGCTCACGCTGGTGGTTATCTTCGTGCTGCTCTTCCTACACTTTCGAAACGTGACGGAGAGCGTCATCGTCATGCTGACCTTGCCGTTCGCTCTCGTTGGCGGCGTCTGGCTTCTGTACTGGTTCGACTTCAACCTCTCGGTCGCCGTGGCCGTCGGTTTCATCGCGCTGGCCGGGCTGGCCACCGAGACCGGAGTGGTCATGCTCGTCTATCTCGACGAGACCTTCGCTCGCTGGAAGGAGGAAGGACGAATCAGGACCGTCGCCGATATCAAGGCCATCGTCATCGAGGGCGCCGTGGACCGGGTCAGGCCCAAGCTCATGACCGTGATGACAACCACCATCGGTCTCCTGCCGATCATGCTCGGAACCGAAACCGGTACTCGCATC
>JAUVAN010000307.1 GCA_030591725.1 Deltaproteobacteria bacterium | reverse complement strand
CATTACAGTCCCCGGCGATGTTCCCGTGTCGGCTCCCTGGAAGTCTATGATGTCCGGGAAGGGCTGCTCGGGCCACTGTCCAGCGTAGCAGGATCCGTAGATCTTGCCGCCGGCGGACACGTAAGCCTGGAGCATGGGAATGTGGCTTGCAGCGGTATTCATATTGCAGATGCACGGGAAAAAGATCATGTGATATTGGTTGATCCAGGCCTGACCTTGCGAGAACAGGGATGACGAAGCGCCGACTGCCGACGAATAGGTTTCTGAATCATTGTACATATGGAATTTCTCGGTGCCGGGCTGGACGTGGCCCGAGCCGTCGAGCTGGGCCAGGCCCATCTTGGCCAGCATGTCTTCCGGACGGTCGTACCAGTTGAGAAGCACTGCATAGTTGGGGATCTGGTCCAACCCGTCACCTGTGGCCTCCCCGGGAAGGGTTGTCTGATCGACGGGGATGTCGTTGACCACGTCCTGGGACACGGTTATGGCTCGCTGCCGCTGGAAGAAGCCCTTTCGCGTGACCAGGTTTCGGTCTCCAGCCGGCACCTGACTGATGGCCCAGGTCCCGTCCGCGTTGGACAGCGTCCATTTCAGGCCGGTCATGTCGTCACATGTGTAGCAGTAGATCTCGCCTGGAATCTCGGCCCCGTCTCCATCGGTCACGTACACGAGGGCGCCGGAGATGGGGAAACCCGTCGCCGATCTCACCGTGCCGATCAGATCCCCGAAATAACCGGGATCTGTGTCACCGTCGGTGTCTCCATCGGTGTCGCTATCGCCGTCGGTGTCTCCGTCAGAATCACCATCGCTGTCCGAGCCGGATTTGAACCCGTCATTCGCTCCCTCGCAACCCGAGGCGAACGCCCAAAACAATGCGATAAAGATCAGTACTGATGCACGAATATACATTTTATCCTCCACGAGGCCCTGCGGCCTATAGAAACGGAAAACCGTGTAGCCTTTTGTCCCCTTATTTGTTCCTATTTATATTAGTGCATTTTCGACAACTATATTAATAAAAAAAATGAACTGTCTAAATTGTTTTGACGGTGGCCGCTCCCCGAGTGGCGTCATGAAGGGCGCTCGTGAGATCCGCAACGAAGCGCTCATCCACCTCCACTTTCAGGATGACTCCGGATTCGACGTACTCTTCCTCAATCTTGACGGCGCCGAAGCGATCGATCACCGGGTACACGGCTCCGATAGAATCGAACGGGATCTCCACCGTCACCATTGCCTTGCGGAAGATTTCCACTCGTCGGGCGGCGCGCAGACATTGTGCTGCGGTCCCGCCATACGCCCGGACCAGGCCGCCGGCGCCGAGCTTGATTCCGCCGAAGTGGCGGATCACCACTACCATCACGTGATCCAACCCCTGGCTATCGATGGCGGACAGGATTGGCCGGCCGGCGGTTCCGCTCGGCTCGCCGTCATCCGAAGAACGGTACAGATCCCCAATTCTGTACGCCCAGCAGTTGTGGGTTGCCTCCGGATTCTTGACCGATTCCAGCCACTCGAGGGCCTCCGTCGGAGAGTTCGCTCTCGTCGCAATGGCGATGAACTTGCTCTTCTTGATGTCCTGCTCGTGGGAATGCCGGGCGACGAGGGTCAGCACCGGATCATTCCTTTCCCTGGAGTTGCTCGGAGTAGAACCCGGCGAACGCCTTGAGATATGTCCACCCGGCCATCAGGCTCACGATGATGCCGGTGATCATGGAAGCCCAGGCGACCCATATGAGTACTCGACCGGGGGGAATACCGTACAGGGTCCAGGACTCCGGCAATACGCCGGGCATATTGAGAATCGCGCCGAAAAACAAAAGGAAGAACGCGTATCCGAGCAGGCTCGACTTGGCCCTGCCCAGGTTTGACGACGGCAGCTTGCCGCCCTGGCTGTGGACGTAGCTCCTTATCACCGTAACCGTGAACTCTCTGAACAGATAGATAATGAGCCACCCCATCCAGAACTCGCCGATCATCACCGCGATCAGGAGGCCGCAGGACTCGAATACGAGATCGCCGAGCTGATCGATGAGCGAGCCGAGTTTTGTTACCTGGTTGAGCTTGCGGGCGACAATTCCGTCGAACAGGTCGGTTATCCCGGCCAGAACTCCGATGATCAGGGCGGTCGCGTGCATGTCCAGAACGAACCAGAAGAACGCCAGGGTCGGAGCCGCGACGACCCGAAACAGGGACATCAAGTTGGGAACGGTTGCAAGATCTTTCGAGAAGCTTCTCAACTATCTACTCCAGGCATTTCTGCGGCTCGTCCCCGCCGTTGTCCGAGTTGTTGCCCGAAGCCTCCTGCGGCCCCTCGCAATCAGGCCCGTCCAGGGGCAGGGGATCGGGGGCCAGATCGGCCACGAACGCCCCCACCATCATCCTGACGGTCATCATGTGGGCCCCCGAAGCGGTCAGACCATCGTCCGGAAAGTAGTCCGCCGCGTCGGTGCCGGCTCCCTGTGCCGGATAGGCAAACGAACCACCAACCTCGCAAACGGCTTTTCGAAGCCACTTTGCGCAGGGTGGAACGCGATGGTCCTGGCAATTATCAAGGGTAACCATGCCCACATCCCGGTACGGACGATTGGGAAGATCGTCCTCCTCGAAAATCTGCACCTCACAGTCCTCGCCCCTCGGAATCAACGACGGACCGATGCGGGTAATACTCACAGGAGAGCATGACCACACGATGACGGCCGCTGCTGCAAGGATGATGCCCCTCATTTTTCGGTCTCCGCTGATTTCTTCTCGAGCATCTTCTTCTTGCGCGCTCGAAGGGTCTTGCGAAGCATGGCCGCAAGTTTTTTCTTGTTCAGCTGCTTCGCCCGGGCGATGGCCAGCGCATCCGGGGGAACATCCCTGGTCACGGTGGAGCCCGAGGCGACGTAGGCTCCTTCTCCCACCGTCACCGGCGCCACCAGCTGGCTGTCCGAACCGATGAACACACCGTCGCACAAAACGGTCTTGTGCTTCATGAACCCGTCGTAGTTGCAGAAAATCGTACCGGCGCCCACGTTGACTCCCTTGCCTATTTCTCCGTCCCCCAGATAGGCGAGATGGTTGGCCTTGGAGCCCTCTCCGAGCACCGTGTTCTTCAACTCCACGAAGTTGCCCACTTTCGAGTCCTTCTCGAGCACCGCGCCGGGTCTGAGCCTCCCCATGGGACCGACCTGTGCGTTTTCTCCCACCGAGGCCTTCTCGAGCACGGAGTACGCTCTGATCACCGCTCCTTTCGAGAGGATGGAATCGACAATCAGGGCGCCGGTCTCGATGATGCAGCCTTGCGAGATCCTGCTCGAACCCCGTATCTGCACACTCGGGTGTATCTCCGTATCCTTTCCAATGGCGATTCCCATATCCACCCGAACGCTCAAAGGATCGTGAATCGTCACGCCGTTCTTCATGAGGCCCTCGTTGATCCTCGCGTGAATGATCGACTCGATTTTCGACAGGTCGATCCTGTCGTTGACGCCGCTCACCTCCTGCTCGCCGGCCGCCACCACCGCCGTCTTCTTTCCCTTGCCTGCGGCCATCTCTACCAGGTCCGTCAGGTACAGCTCGCCCTGATCGTTGTTCGAGCGGATGCCCTTGATGGCCCTTCGCAGGAACGCCGCGTCGATCAGATAAATGCCCGCGTTGACCTCGGCTATTTTCTTTTCTTCGCGTGAACAGTCCCGGCTCTCCCTTATGGCGACCACATCCTTCCCTGAACGAATCACCCGCCCGTACCCGGAAGGATCCTTCGGAACGAAGGACAGGAACGCGACGGGTCCGCCGGCGCGATGATAGGCCCTGGTCAGTGCGCTGATCGATTTCTTTTCGAGCAGGGGAACATCCCCCGACAGGATGAGCACCGGTCCTTTCACTCCCTTGAGCAGCGGCAACGCCCGCAACACGGCATGTCCGGTTCCCCGCTGTTCATCCTGAAACGCGAACTCGACATTCTCGCCCCCGGGCAAGCCGGTCGCCGCCTCCATCACCTGTTCCCTGCAATGGCCGACCACGACCACGGTCCGTTGACACTTGAGCCTCCTCGCGAGATCCAGCGGGAAGCTGAGGAGAGGTCGCCCGGCGACCTCGTGGAGGACCTTGGGTTTGCTGGACTTCATCCGCTTGCCCTGGCCCGCAGCCAGAACAACAACCGCCAGACTCTGCATCTTCGCGTTCCTTTCAACAGGGGATCTTGCGCGACGTATAATACCCTATTTACCAAAATCGGTTGTGGGGAAAGGAACCTTTTTGGGGTCGGGTTGTCCATACCAGGTGAAGGCCGCATTTTTGAAACAGCACCCCGGCCGGGTAAAAACAGCGAGATAAGGGCGGCACCCGAAACAGCAGTCATGGAGCGAGCACTGTTCGAAGGGACACCTGCGTCCTCCAGATCGAGGCGAAAGGAAGGAAAACCATGAACGTTTCAGAATCAGCTATTTCAACCCCATCCCGGCCAACCGAAGGTGTCCGGGAAACCGTGGAGATCATCGTACTGTGGAACTCCAACCCGCAGATGGTCGTACACCGCAATATCGGTGACAGGGGTGTCCTCGACTTCACCATCGGCGAAGATCCCACCTGCGACTTCCCGATCCCGTCCGAGTATCTGGCTGGAGAGACGAAGCTCCCCCTGGTGGAGCTGCGATCTTCCGACGCCCACATCAACGTGCCGCCGGGCGCCGACGGCGAAGTCGTGCTCTCGGACGGAAGCGCTCATGGACTGGCTGCGGTCGCTCGCGTGGACGAGATCCATGACGGCACAAGCCTGCCGTTGATCTCCGGGGCCAGCACGGTAATCGAACTGGAACCGTGGACGTTCGTGATGAGGACCACTCCCACGCAAGACAAGTTCAGGGCGCACTCGGGGACCGGTTGGAGGCCGAACCTCTTTACCGGCATCTCGGTTCTGGTGCACGCGATCTTCTTTGGGATAGTCGCGCTGATCCCCCCGGACGCAAGCGGTCTGATCATCGATCCCAACTCGGCTGGAAACCGTTTCCTCAAGTACATGATCGTTCCTTCCGAAGCCAGGACCGAGGTGGTGCCGGAGATGCTCCAGAAGAAGGAGGAGGCCGTGAAGGACCTCGGTCTGCGCCACAAGGGAACCGAGGGACAGATGGGTGACAGGAGGGCCAGGCGAACCGACAATCGCCACGCCAT
>JAUVAN010000101.1 GCA_030591725.1 Deltaproteobacteria bacterium | reverse complement strand
CACGTTGATGATGGCAGTGGACCAGGTGAGGGTCTTCGCCAGCTTGCCCTTGCCCCCCCCTTCCGTTCTGGTGTAGTCGTCCTCGTAACCAAGTACTTCGTGGTTGATCACGCGCAGCTTGCCGGGCCTGTCTTGCCACTGGTACCTGGCGGCGCGCATGTTCCCCCCGAATTGATCGAAAATCATGATGTTCTCGTCGGGGACCCCCACGGACCGAACACCCTCCACGATGGGGTTCACCACCTCCACTGTGGTTGAGGAAAACCGTCCGCCCAGAACGTTTATCTTTATTCCCACCCGGTCGTCCGCATTGATGAAGCGGCTCCACGCATTGACCGGATCCGCCTCCCCCGCCAGGGTGGTGACAGCCTTCTCGACCATCTCGCTCGCCGCCGCCGCGTGTGGGAAGTTCCTGCCACGCATGCCCGGCTTGTGCACCTCCACCACATGCCCCGGCCCGGTGGTCGGCACCGTCGTTTCGGCAGTGCTCTTTTGCGCCGCCTCGCTCCTGGATCCGTCCAGGCCCACCAGTCCAAAAGCGGACGCGGCCATGCCGAGCCTGATGGCTTCACGGCGGCTCAAGAAGCATTTTTTTTCGTTCCCGTGTGCCATTACTTCTCCTTGAAATCGGGGAACTCATCGGGAAGCATCTTTGCCGCCAGCTCTTCCACCATCTCGGCGGCCTTCTCGTTGAATTCCTCGAACCGGCGGATGAACTCCACAGCCTCGTCGGTGAGGACTGCCCCGCCGTGCTTGGCCCCGCCCGCCACACCTTCCACCAGCTTGACGCCCAGCCGATCCTCGGTCGCCCGCACCTTGCCCCATACTGCCCGGTAGGACATTTCGAGCTCCCGCGCAGCAGCGCTCAATGATCCGGTTTTCAATATAGCATGAAATATCTTGAGACGCCCCTCGCCAACGAGCAGTTTTCCATCATCGTTTTCGATCCAGATCTTGGTGTGTAATTTCATATGCTGGAATGGCGACGGAAGCTGGACACTCTACTTGCAGTTATCCAGATAGAACTCCAGGCGGATGGAATTTATCGATACACTGCTGTCCGGGTCCGTGACGTCCTCCAGGCCCTGGCAGTTGAGGCGAACGTAATAATCAAAGGACTTGGCGATGAGGGGAATGAGTTCTCCCTCGGCGGGTTCGGCGAAAAGCTCGACGTTACATGAGCTGTCCAGCTGATTGGAGCCAATATTGTAGGTGTTGACATTCTTCAGGGTGATATGGCCGAAAGTGGTGAACAGCGCTTCGTCGTCCTTTGGCTTCTGGCCCAGTTCGTCGAAAACACCCTGAACAGGCTCGCCGGGGATCCCATTCATGTAGAGATAGGCCTTGGTGGCTCCGGAAACACTGGACTCGTCGGCGTGCCCCACCTCGAATTTGAACTCATCGTCACTCTTCTGGCAATAGCCGAAATACTTGGCGCCACTCTTCGCGAGAGAGCCGTCGAAGTTCAACTCCTCACATTGACTGCAGTTGATGGATCCGTTGACGTATGCGGGCTTTACTTCCTCATCACACGACAGAAGCGCGAATGCCATCACGCCGACGATCATTCCCCATAAAACAGTTTTCATGATTTTTAACTCCTTGCGACGGACTGCTTCGTCCGGTGCGATCAAAAAGATACTAACTTCTATTCTTGCTTTTTCTCAACCTTTTTACCCAACGCCGCAAAAACACCGCGTCCTACCCCCATGACCTCGCGAACCTCCTCCATTGTCTGCGAGGCGAGATCAGAGCACCTTTGCCGACCCGCGTCGAGGGCATCGATGACCAGCCCCTTGTGCCGCCTGAGGTAGTCCGCGCGATCCCTGATGGGAGCGAGCTCCGCGTCCATACTCTGCGCGAGAATCTTCTTGCAATCGAAACATCCGATGGTTCCCTTGCGACATCCCTGCGCCAGCTCCTCCCGCACGTCCGGTTCCGTAAAGAAACTGTGTATGGAGAACACGTTGCAGATCTCGGGGCGGCCCGGATCCGATCTTCGTATCCGCTGGGGATCCGTGTACGCGTTTTTGAGCTTGGTCGTTATTTCCTGTGGGGAATCGAGCATACCGATGTGATTGCCCAGACTCTTGGACATCTTGTTCTTTCCGTCGAGCCCCAGAATCCGGAGCGCCTCGCTCTTGATCCGCCGCACGGAGGGAAACACCTCGCCGAACCTCTTGTTGAAACGCTGCGCCACTTCCCTGCACAGCTCCAGGTGTTGCTCCTGATCCTCTCCGACCGGCACCAGGGTCGCCTTGTACAACAGGATATCCGCGGCCTGCAGGACCGGGTACCCGAACAGGGCCGTGGACGCCTCCGCCACACCCAGTCCCACCTGCAGACGCTGCATGATGTTGCCCATTCGGTCGTTCATCCTGGCCACTGTCTCACCGATGCCGACGTCGTCCTTCGTGTCCGGATCGAGGCTGTTCAGGTCTTCCTTCAGATCGTCCAGCCCGTCGAGGGCCTCGCCCCCCAGGGTTTTCAGATCATAAATGGCGGTCTTCATGGCGCCGCCTTCTTTTCTGGTCAACTTTCGCTGCAAGGCGTTGCGAGCCTTGTCCTTGAACTGGGTCATCCTGAACAGGGATCCCAGCGGGGTCACGGTGTTGAACAGCCAGGTCAACTCCGTGTGCTCGGGAACATGGGATTGCACGAAGATCGTGCATTTCTCCGGATCGAGACCACAGGCCATGGTCGTGAGTGAAGCGTCGAAGGTCATGGCCGGCAACCGGGACGGATCGTATTCCACGGTGATGGCGTGATCGTCCACCACACAGTAAATCGCGTCGTGATCGTCACACAACTCCACCCAGCGCTTCACCGCGCCGAGATAGTTGCCTATGTGGATCTCGCCGCTCGGCTGGATGCCGCTGAAGACCCGTTCCGAGTTCATCCGGTTCCTCCCGAGTTCTCGAATCAGCCCTCTTCGTCCAGAGCCAGCAAGGACGCGATGAGCAACTGATCCGAAACGTTCCGGACCCTTTCGAGCTCACCCTTGTCGAGCCAGAAACCCTTGCACGACGGGCAGGTATCCAGGATCAGGTTCTTGAATTGAGCCGGATGCACCTTGTCGAGCATGGTTCCCGTCTCACATCGAGGGCAGAAGAGCTCAATATCCTCGTTGGTGGCTCTCACCTCTCCAAATTCAATCTTCTCGATGTCCAGGAAAAAATTGTCGTCCAGCTTCTGGAGCTCTTCCGGGTCCAGCCAGATCCCCTTGCACTGCGGGCAAATATCGATCTCAACGATATCCGTCCCCTCGCCGCGGGTCTTGACCTCCAGTTCCACACCATCACATCGAAGGCATTTCATGTTCCCTCCTAAAACGAAAATTGAAGCGGCACGAATCGCAGCTAGAAATCACCGGTGTCGACGACTTTTGGAATCTCGTCCACGAAGCTCTCGCGCAACTCCATTACTTCGTACACCATGCCCTGCCGGGTCGCGATAAAAAACGCGTTGGGTTTCTGAACGCGGCCCTCGATAACGGTCTCCTCCAGCCGAATCACCCCGCCCTTCCCCTTCTTCTGGGCGATGGCGGAGGCACCGGCCCCAAGAATGAGGACGACGACCGTGAAAGCGACAAGAAATCGAAAAAATAAACTACTATTCATGCCAACCCCCTATCAAAAAAATCAGTTTCAATCCAGCAGCTCCGAAAGCCGATCGACAAAGGACCGGGCATCATTATTCACGCGAGTCACGACCAGGACAGTATTGTCGCCGGCAACGGTCCCGAGAACCTCCGTGTATCGCGCGTCGTCAATTGCGAGCGCAACCGGCTGGGCGCTTCCCGGGGATGTCTTGACCACCACCAGGTTATTCGCCTGATCGACTCTCGTCACGAGCCTCCTCAGCGTACCCTCGGGATCCGGCATCTGGGGAGTATCCGCAGCACCGGCTTTGCGCAGCGTCGTGTATCCCCCTTTTGATTTCATCAGGTTCAGGTCGGCAATATCCCGCGATAGCGTCGCCTGGGTAACGTTGAAGCCATTCTTTGAAAGCTCCTGCGCCAGCACGGCCTGGCTGGGAACCCGCTGTCCTCGAACAATCTCCAGGATAGCTTGCTGTCGGGTTCTCTTTGACATTCGAACTTTCCAGGGCATAAAAAAGGGTCTTCACTAAAAAGAAATCCCCAATAATACCTGTAATGTCTGTGGGATCGTCAGATCATTGTCAGTAAATGAATTGTCCGTGGTGTCGTCGCCGTCGGGATCCACGGTCCCCTTGAATCCACCGAGGGGGAAAAGGACGCCGTACCTGAGCCCCGCGTGGAAATTGTCCGAGGACACGTACATCACCTGGGCGTTGAGCTCCACACCCAGATTCGACGAGCCGTTGCTGATGGTCGTTTCGTCGTAGACCGCCCGGCTGTAAATCACATCGAACTGTATTCCCAGCTGCTTGCCCATGGCGCTGCGCAGGAAGTCGTAGCGAAGCCAGGGGTTGAAGTAGTAGCTCTGGGACACGCTGCCCAGGATGTGATGGTACAGGATGAAGTCGGTGTTGAAAGCCGGGTTGAACGAGAACGCAGTAAATCGTTGGCTACCCGGGTTGTTGGGTTGATCGAAGGTGGTCGGCGCGTTCAGCCCTTCCACGTCCTCGTCGCCAGAGGCGAACCCGAACTCCAGTCCGATCCTCAACTGATCCGAAAGCAGGCCATAATCTGCCTGGATCACACCTCCCCACTGGGTGAGCGTGAGTGGATGGGCGGCGTTGAAGTCCGCGAGATCTGTATCCGGGTTGCCCACCTCACCGTAGATCAGGGCGAGCTCGATCTCCAGGTGGAAGGTGTCGACCAGCAGCTGGAACCAGAGATCGGGAGTGATTGCCCACATGTCGCGGCGATAGAAATGATAATTGGAATACGCGTCCGATTCCCGCGCGTCGACCGTGTTGTTCGCCTGGAACGAGAGTACCTGTGAGCGGTAGGTGAAGTGCAGACCGGTGTTCACGACCCAGTCACCCCGCTTGAGCATGGCCCGTTGATCTTCTTCGTCGTGCATGTAGGCCAGGATCCCCACCAGCTGGTAGGCGTCGTCGAGCTGCGCCGCGTCGAACGGTCGCCCGGCGGAGGAGACCATGGATACTCCCTCGCTGGGAAAATCGAAGGCAGGGGCAATGAGCCAGTCGTTGATCTTGGTGGCGAACATCAGACGGTCTACCGTGTCCCCGAAGTCCTGATCGATGCCGTTTCCGGCATTGTGCAACATCCCGAGACCCCAGTGATCGGCCATACGCCCAAAACGGAGTTGCCCTATGGGCGTCAACACCTCGCCCCACGCGCGCCGCACCACGATCATGTCCCCGTAGGAGTACGGCGCTCCCATATTGTAGCCCTGGATTGTGGCCACGTTGATGTTCTCTCCGGAACCGTAATACTGATGTAACCTGGGGGAAGACCCGAGCATCACGTTGTCGAGGAAGTCTATCTGGGACTTGATCCAGACCTCCTCGCTGATGTTCAAAGTAGGCTCCACACGCAGCCGCATATTGGCCCCCGCCAGCGTGGGTTGGTTGCATGATCTTCGCCCGCCGTCCTCGCGGCAGTCCTCCCCGAGATAGCCTTCGGAATCGTCATCGATGTCCACCACCTGCTCCAGGGGGCGGTTGAACAGGGCGTCGTCATTTCGAATGTAGAATTTGTGATACAGTTCGGGGCGAACCCGGAAGTAGCCGTGCAATTCGAGGATCTCCAGATCCCGCTCGGTCCAGTCTTCCACCGCCTGGGCCGACGCGCCGTCCTCCGAGAGGAAGCCGTCGTCGCCGAGATCCGCCTCGGGATCCATGTCACCGAGGGCGTCCATGTCCAGGTCAATGGTCTGGAGCGGCTTGAGGTCTATGGAGTCGTCGGCGACCTCCTCACCTTCCTCGCCTTCGTCTTCTTCATCTTCCTCATCTAATTCTTCACCCTCGTCTTCCACCCCGCCGTCCGAAGAGCTTTCGTCGTTGGTCTCTTCCCCTTCGTCTTCTTCAGCTTCAGCCTGAGCCATGGCCGCGGGAGCGACTGCGAAGAGAATCGCGATGCCGACAAGGCAATACCAATACCTGATGGTCAAAATCATTTCTCCCTCGAAACCCTCGACAAAAGAGTTGACGGTAAAATAACGTCCTCGAATTCGAATTCGACATATATGTCAATGTCGGCTTGCCGTAAAGATTAGATCCTGCTGGCGCTGCTGGCGAATTTTACAGACTAGCCCTTCCACTTCTCGAATTTCTTCAGGGCTTCTTCGAGAAGCCGCTTGCCTTCACGGTCCAGATTGTCCAGGACCGTTGGGGTGATGGCGATCATGCCGTCCACCTGCTCCTTTCGCCCCGAATGAACGCCGAAGAGCATCCCGATGATCGGTATGCGCGAAAGCCCCGGCAGCCCGCTCTTGGAGCGCGATTCCGACTCCGCGTCCAGCCCGGAGAGAATGATCGACTGGCCCAGCCCCAGGTGGATGAGGGTCTCCACCCGCGAGATGGTCCGCCCGGGCACGTCCTGGGAGGTCTCCGCCAGATCGGCCACCTCCGCGTCCACCTCCAGATCCAGCAGGCCGGCCTGGGGATCCAGGCGGGGCAACACCCGGAGACTGCAGCCGTAGGAGACCGTGCGCAGTTCCGCCGCCTGGGATCCGGTGACGGCGACGTTCACCTCTCCGCCCGACGAGTATGTGGCGCGGTTCCCGCTGGTTGTGATGAGGGTGGCGCGCTTTCTGATCTTTATCCAGCCAGCCTGGGCAGCGGCCTCGATGAACGGCAACGCCTGGTCGACCACCTGGTAAGTCGCCGCCGCGCCGCCGCCGAACATGTCCCAGCTCAAGTCGAAACTCTGGGTCGCGCCGATCTGGCCGGGCCAGTTCACACCGGCTCCCCACGTGGAGCTCTTGCGCATCTCTATGAACGTGAGATCGAGCCTGATATTGGTGCGCGGCCGCACCCGGAACGGATCGACCTGCGCCAGTGCCTCCACCTGGCCCGGATAGAGCCCCGCCACTCGCTCGACCCTGTTCAGGGCGGATTCGTCCGGGACCGTGCCGTCTATAAAGATGCGAGGCCCGACCCTGCGGAGCGCCAGCCCTGCCAGATCCCCCAGCAGATCGTTGATTTCCGCTTCAATGGTCTCGGGGCGTCGGGCAAAAACGGTGATGAGGAGATTACGCTGTCCGCCGTGCTTCTTGATCAGCAAGAGGGACGTCCTGCCCGGTCTCACCGCGGTGATCACCATTTTCTTGCCGTCCCTCGGGATCTTGACCTCGATCACGCCCCGGGCGCTCTCGGAGAAACTGGCCACTTCGGACACGTCGATCACGCGTTGCTCGCCCATCACCAGCATCAACTCACGTTCGAGACCGCTGTCCTCTTTCACCACCCGGTCTCCGCGAACGGTCCCCGCCATCAGAACAGCCGACAGCAACGCAACGCCGAGGATCGCGCCCAATATCATCCTGGATTTCATCATTCACCTCCTGTTAAAGCTGGCCTCTATCATCTGTTTAATCGGTCGTTTTCTTCTTCGGTTGCGAAAAAAAAGAAAAAACGGAAGACTCACCGGATGAAAATTGAAAAAAGAAGTCGACTTTCACCAAGAGACCTGACCGTGACTCTCCCTGCCAGGTGGATGAAGTTCAAGACGACGGCGGATCTCAAGAGACATGACGGAATGATAGGCCAGGACCGTGCCATGCGCGCGGTGGAGGTCGGCCTCAAGATAGGCACGCGGGGCTACAACATCTTCGCAGTGGGAGAGCCCGGCTCGGGTAAAACATCCACTCTTGTGCGCATGCTGAAGGAGCGCGCAAAGAACCAGCAAGCCTCGCAAGACGTGTGCTACGTGTACAACTTCCAATCGACGGACAGGCCGAAACCGCTGTTGTTGCCACCCGGCAAGGGTCGTGCGCTGGCCCGGGAGATGGAGCGAGTGGTGGGGGAGCTGGACCGCATGATCTCCCGCGTTCTGTCGGAGGGCACGTTCGGGCACATACGGGCGGGGATCATCGCCGAGACCAGGCGCAAGGTGGACAATCTCAACCGACGAACATCCCAGATCGCCAAGCGGTTGGGCCTTCTGTTGGAGGAGGGCGAGGACCACCTTCGCATCATCCCGATGTGGAAGGGAGAACCCCTGGACGAAGATAACATCGGCAAACTTCCCCAGAGGGCACAAAAGCGCATCGAGGCGAAGATGCTCGAGTTCCAGAAGAACATCGACTCGTTCGCCTATGCCAGGCGGCAGATCGAGCTGGACCACGACTCCCGGCTGCTGGCGGCGGAGGTGCGGGCGGTGTCGCCATTGATCAAGGAGCTCCTCGGGGAGGTGACCTCCCGGTACAAGGGGATGGGTGACGATATCCGGGAGTACTTCGAGCAGGTCGAGGAGCACGTGATCCAGAATCATCGCGTCTTCGTCTCACGAGAGGAAAACAACAACGAGGAAAACGGCTGCGAGGAGGACCGCCCGATTGCGGACGTGGATCCAAGGGTGCTCTTTCACGTAAACGTGCTCGTGGATCGCACCAGCGAATCGGGAGCTCCGGTTGTAGTGGAACGCGTGCCCGCAGCCTCCAACCTCTGCGGCCTCTTCGAGTACCGCGAGACGTCCGGCGGCATGGTCACCGATCACACAATGATCCGCTCCGGCGCCTTGCACCAGGCCAACGGCGGTTACCTGGTCATCCAGGCGGGCGATCTCCTTAGCCAGGAGAGCGCCTGGAACTCCCTCAAGCGGGCCCTCCGGCACAAAGAGATTCGCATAGAAGAAGGGATGGGGATGGGAGACTCAAGGCCCCGGCTCGCCGGCGCGCTCAAGCCGGGGGCCGTGCCGTTGAACGTGAAAGTCATCCTCATCGGGAGCGCTGAAATCTACTACGTGCTCAAGACCGAGGACGAGGATTTTCAGCGACTCTTCAAGATTCTGGCCGATTTCGAAACATCCATGGATCGCAACGAGACCAACGTGATGCAGCTGGCCCAGTTCGCGGGCCAGGTGTGCGTGGAGGAAGACTACCTCCCGCTCCACAGATCCGGAATGGTACGCATACTCGAATTCGCCTCGCGTCGCGCCGAGAACAAATATCGTCTGATCACCAGGAGGGCGGAACTACTGGATCTCCTCGCGGAGGCGAACATGTTCGCGCGGGCGGCGCGAGCCAGATCTATTCGCGAGCGGGATGTGGAGCAGGCTCTTGTTGAAACCGATCTTCGCTACGGATCGATCTCGGACGCCATGGAACGGGAGATCGAGTCCGGCGCCATCCTCATCAAGACCACGGGGGCCACGGTGGGGCAGATCAACGGCATCGCCCTGTACGACGTTGCGGGTAACCTGTTCGGCGTCCCGGTGCGCATTACCGCCCGCACCTACGCAGGCCGACGCGGAGTCGTGAACATCGACCGGGAGGTCGCACTGTCCGGTGCGGTGCACGACAAGGGCGCGCTGATTCTTATTGGATACATGGGCGGGCGTTTCGCCCAGAAACAGACTCTCGGATTCTCCGCATCGATCACCTTCGAACAGTCCTACGACGAGATCGACGGCGACTCGGCCTCCTCGTCCGAGCTCTACGCCCTCCTGTCCTCCCTGTCCGGGTGTCCCATATACCAGGGAATAGCCGTTACCGGGTCGGTGAACCAGCTCGGAGAGATCCAGCCCATCGGCGGTGTGAACGATAAAATCGAGGGGATATACCAGATCAACAAGAACCGGGGCCTGACCGGCAAAGAGGGCGTGATGATCCCCGCCGCCAACGTGCGCAACCTGGTGCTCAAACGGGAGGTCATCGACGCGGTTCGCAAGGGCGAGTTCAACATCTGGGCCGTGTCGTCCATCGACGAGGGGATCGAAGTGCTCACCGGCGTGGCGGCCGGCAACCGCCGCAAGGACGGAACCTGGAGCCCGGGGAGCATCAACGACCGCGTGCAGAAACGCCTGACCGAGCTGGTGGAGGTCATCAGGGACAACCCCGGCATGGCCCTGGACAGAAATCTCTGATCCGGGTTTTTAAAACGTCCCCCATAGATCGCGCAACGGCACCGCACGTACACGCTTTTCCATTGCAAAGGCATCCGAGCCGGCGTGGACAACTACAAGTTCATCGAGTTTGAGTGCTTGCATTGCGTTTCTCATCGATCGCGTAAGCCGAGGGGCCGAAGTGCGCTTGAACTCGAAACCCAGCCTGCGATTACCTTGCACTATCAGCAGGTCCAGTTCCGCTCCGGTATGGGTCCTCCAAAAAAAGCACTCCTCGGGTTCCGCGCCCAGCCTGGCGATGACGGTTTCCAGGGCGAATCCTTCCCAGGTCGCGCCCATTTTGGGATGGCTCAAGACCTGCTCCATGTTCCAGACGCCGAGAAGGGCATGGGCCAGGCCGCTGTCGGCTATGTAAACCTTGGGCGCCTTGACCTGCCGCTTGCCGAGATTCTCGTACCAGGGCGGAAGAACGCGAACGACAAAAGCTGCGCTTAAAATGTCCAGGTAACGCCTCACGGTTGTATCGGCCACGCCAAAGGAACGACCGATTTCGGAGGAGTTCCACAATTGACCGTGATAATGCGCGAGCATCGTCCAGAAACGCCTCATGGTCGTGGACGGAAGGTTCACGCCGAGAAACGGCAGATCGCGCTCCAGGAAAGCTCGAATGAAGTCCCTTCGCCATCTGGCGCTTTCTTGCTCGGTATCGGCCAGAAAAGATCTGGGGAACCCACCGCGAACCCAAAGTGTATCGACCGCGTGAGCACCGACCTCGTCCATGTTGAATCCCCGCAACTCCAGATAGCCTATTCTGCCGGCCAATGTCTCCGAGCTTTGCTTCAGCAGATCAGGAGAAGCGCTTCCGAGCACCAAAAATCGCGCTCGCAGGGGCGTTCGATCGGCGAGCACGCGCAAGACCCTGAATACGTCGGGAGCCTGCTGTATCTCATCTATTACAACCAGCCCTTCAAGCGATTCGAGCGCCAACATCGGATCCGCGATGCGCGCTTCGTCCCGAGGATCTTCGAGATCGAAAAAATGCACCGGATCATCCCTGGTCTTTGCCAGTTGTTTTGCCAGGGTCGTCTTTCCGACCTGTCGCGCTCCGACGATTCCAGCGACAGGGTTTGTGGAAAGAAGACTCTTGATAGTTGCTATATGGGATTTTCTGTCGATCATAACTTTCTTAGTTTACCATGAAATATCTGTATACAACACCGAATTTTCATGTTCACAACAACATTAACCATGAAAACTCAGCGCAACATGCAGAGTTTTCACGGTTGTGGTATTTTTCTGGGCGTTAGGGGTCGGACCCTCCTACTTGCCACTAAAAGGCCGACTTCAAACCATAAACGTATCCTTCGCGGCTTTCCCGGCCGGGCGTTCGGGGAGACCGGCCAGGCGGGGATCCTTTGTTTGACCCCTTTGTTTTTTGTCCCGCTTTTATAGAACCGGTGTGACCTTCTGGGGATTGGCGGGATCTATGGACACGTTGATGGTCGCCTGGGGTTGCAACAGGGCCTGCTTGACCGCTGGTACAGGGTGACTCGGGATCCGCACCTGGTAGGGT
>JAUVAN010000306.1 GCA_030591725.1 Deltaproteobacteria bacterium | reverse complement strand
CGTACATGTGCTTCACTCCATTGGGACTGGTGCAATCGGCGGTCTGTGAATCCGGGAACGGCATGCAGCATGGTGGTGTTGCGCCACTATTTGGACATTCCGCCGCAGAAGAACCATCTCCATCGGGAAAATAGCAGTTGTCGTACTTACCGTAAGAACACGGTTGATGCTCATATGCGCAGGGATAAATCAGCTTGGTCTGTCCGCGAGCCGCCGCCTCCCACTCGGCCTCGGTAGGCAGGCGCTTACCCTTCCACTCGCAGTAGAGCTTGGCGCCAAGCCACGAGAGTCCGCCGGTGGCTGAGCCTATTTGACGACCGCAATTGTTTTCGCCCGCGCAGGCGTAAGCATATACATACTCGTCATCCATTGTGTTCAGACACACGGGAGGTGCTCCCACTGAGAAACTACCTCTCCAAACTGGTTCATCTCCCGGATCAGTGTAGAGGTAGTTAAGACCTCGAAGATAGCCCTCGTGAAGAGAGTTTAAAAAAGGAAGCAGTTCCTCAATAGTCGTCTCCTTCACGTCTATCCAGAACGGGCTGAGTGTAACCTCCACCATCGGCTTCTCCGCGTCTTCACACTGGGTATCGTAGGGCATGCAGCCCATCAGGTACCTGCCACCGGGGACGCAGACCATCCCTCCTCCGGAAGGAGCCCCCTCACAGTAAGTGGTCGGCCCGCCGTCGTATGTGGTGTCGGTATCCAGCCCCGTGTCGGTGTCACCACCGTCGGTACCGTTGCTCTTGCACGAGCAGAGTGCCGACGCGATGACTGCAACGTGAATTACAATTAGGAATCTTATATTAAGCATCGCCCTACTCCCACTCTCCCGAGTCGGCGGCGTCCGCCGTCGACTGATCGATGCACACTCCGCCGATGCACGCGCCGGTATCGGAGCATTTCACCCCGCAGCCGCCGCAGTTGTCGTCGTCGTACAAAATACCCGTGCAATCCACCGACCCGCCCCACCCGCAGTTTAACGCATAGCTCGGGCAGGGGTTGTAGATATCGTGCCACCACTCGCAAAGCCCGTCTTCACATAGAGTTCCCACCGGGCACACGTTTCCGCAACCGCCGCAGTTGAACAGACCGTTGTCCGTGTCGATGCAGGTCTCGACGCCCCACACCCAGCAGCAGCTCTCTCCGAAGCCGCATTCGAGATCGCATGGCTGGCGCCTCTTCGGCGTGCAGAAACCGAGAGTGCAAGATTCATTGTATTCACACGTGTCGCCGAACCAGCCGCAGTAATCCGGATCCACCAGGATCGCCTTGCAGCTCGGATCGGTCTGCCAGAACCAGTTGTCGGACACGCACACGGTTCCGCCCGTGCAGGTGGTGTTCCAGCAGCTGGTTCCCTGGCCGGAGGCGCACACTCCGTCAAGACAGAACTCGTCCCACTCGCACGCAATATCGCACGCGCCGCAGTTGAGTTCGTCGTCGCCCAGCAAATCCCTGCAGGTGTACGTGCCGTCTTCTCCTATGCAGCACATATTGCCGTCGCTGCCGCAGTTCGGACAGATATCGCGCTCCGGCTCATACTGCGAACAGTCGTTCGTGCCGGCCGGGCACATGTACAGCCTGCCCTCCATCCTCTCCTGCTCGTTGTAAAGAGTAACCGTAAACGGGCCGTTGTCGGCGATAAGCTCGTCCATGGGCAGGCCCAGGCCCCCGTGGACGGGGGAACCGACGATCGGCAGTTGGTCGCCTCCCAACGGGACCTCGCCCCTCAGGTCCCTTATCTCCATCGTACCGCTGTACGCGGTGGGCTCGAACCCGAGATCGGGCATAAAGAACACCATCCCCCCCGCGTTCAACCCCGACAGGCTGGGAATCGCCGACATGTCCTCACCCGGGTCGATCGTTGCCTGCACGGTCTTCATCCTGCCCATAATGGGCACCCATATAGGTACCAGCGCCCACTGCTCGGGCTCGTTCAGAATCGAGTAAAATCCATTGTGGGTCAGCGAGATATCTATTTTGTACGGAAGCGACTCGGGATCCACATCATTGTTCTTCACGTCGATCTTGAGCTGCAGGGTGCCGGCCATGAGCGCGACAATCTCGTTCGGCTGCAATTGCAACTCCAATCCAACCGATTTATCTATTTCCACCCATCCGTCACCGCTCGGATCGGTCAAGTCGACGAACACGACACCCCAACCGGTAAAGACCTTCTTCTGAACTCGAACCTTCAGCTCTTCTATCGGACCGGAAGGACCGGGGAAACCGAAAACCATTTCTCCATAATTGCAAAGGTTTATCACCCTGAAGTTGAGGTAAGCGAGGCTAACAACGTAGCCGCTCAACGATGCGTTGACCAACACCGAGTCGATGTCCTGCACCGGAGCGCCGGTCGGTCCCGGTTCCAGGTGCAGAGTCCTGGTTTCGGTGGTGAATGCGTTTACGTAATAAAACGACGGCCACGTTTCGCCTCCGGCAGCCCCCTCGTGCTGATCCTCGAAGCCGCCGCTCCAGCATGTTTCCGGATCGTCGCACATGCCCTCGTAGCAGAACTCTCCGGGACCGCAGTCCTGTTGGGGATAGCTGCTCCAGCACTCCCGGCACCTCCCGGCCAAGGTGGTATAGATGTCACTGCATTCGAACGAGCCGTCATCGAAAGGAATGCCCTTCTCGCAGAACTCTTCTTCGTCAAGGCCGTTTGGAAGCCCGGACGTATCGTTGCAGTCCAAGACCTCCACTTTTATTATCTGTGAGTCGTTCGCTTCGGTGTCGTTGTCAGGTCCGATCCCATTGTTGACCTTCGCTTCGATCATGTATTTCTCGCCCGCCTCAAGCTTGAACCTCGTGGTGAAGCGCTCCATGGTCTCCGCCGGCATCGTCTCCAAAAAGAGGTCCGCGTCTTCATGTACCCACGCGCCCCCAATAGGGACGGGGCCGGTAGCCAGCTTTTTCAGACTGACGGTCACGTTCGCGTCGAGCGGTGCATAAAAGCCCCCGCTCCAACCGGCATGTACATCCACGCTTACGGCCCATATCCCGGCCGGGACCACAATCCTGGCCTCATTGTCCGCGTCGAGGGTGCTCGAAAGCTCGGGTAAACTTGTCGTGCCGTATCCCCCAGTCTCGGTCTGCGAAATACCGCGACCGTGGCCGTCGTGGATTCGCAGGCCGGAGACGGCGATATCGCGACGAAGCCCCGGCGATATCGGCACACCGCTATTGTCCCGGCCCACGCCGGGCGTGAGCGACTCATTGGCCATGTACATTACAAGCTCCATGGCCCCAGCGAGCTGGTTCTCCACCATCAGCCTGGAGCGCGGCTGACCTGGGTGCATATTACCAATGTTCATGCACCCGACGACTTCATTGTAAGTCGCCTCTTCAGCCTGACTTATTGTCCGGAGTGTTCCCAATTCCCACGTAAAGGAAGGAAGCGCCTTGACCGTACCGTTGTCGAAGTTGCCCGGCGCGCTCACCGAACTGGTACCTTCGGGTTTCCCGGCGGTCCATCCGGCCAGGTAGCCATGGCCCTCGCCGTTTACACTTTCGTCAACATCGACCAATGACAAAAAGTCTAACAAATCCGCCCCGCCATTAAAGCTTCCCCAATGCTGACCGGCGGCGTCGTTGTACGCAATAGCCATGGCGGCCTCCAAGCCCTGACCGTTGGCGTAGAACGTATCGGGTGGGATCGGGGTACTGGCACTGGGATTCCCCTCGTAGCAACCGTACCCCACGTTGGGACAGCGGAATTTGAGGTCGCTGCGCGAGGAGTGCATGTCTATTACTGCGGTAAAGGGCACGTTGTTAATAAGCTCTCGAATCAACCGTGCCTCAATGCTTTCGAAGGGCTGCTGCCCGCTGTACTGGATATCGCAACAGGTGCGGTGATCGTCTATGGCGCAGTATCCTGCGCTGCAGTAAAGATGCGAGTTCATTTGGGCGGCGCTCATCCAGTGGGGCGCCTGAAGTTCTTTTCCACCCAACATGCCCATGGACGAAGTTTCAAAATTCTCGGGAGAAATGGACATTCCCGGCGTGCTTGGATGACAGTCGGAATCGTCTATGCACGATTTCAAAGTGCCGTATGTACAATTCTTTAACAAGTTGTCGGGAAGGAACTGAGGGCAAAACGTGGGATGAGCCAAACAATCTATTTCCTTGTTATATACGGCATCATGACGAGGATGCCCTGGATGGCCGCATTCCCAGGGGAGATACTCCGTTCCGCCGCCGGGGCTTGTCTGCGTCTCCAAACAGTTTTCATGAACAATCCCATTCAGGTCTTCAGCGTGCCAGCCATCGACTTCGTTGTAAATCTGATCTACGCAGTCACTGAAAGTGGCCTGCGGCCCCGCGACAAAACAACCATATAATGGCGTGTTAGACCCAGGCCAGTAGTGTTCCACGCATACGCGAAATTGATCCCCTGTTTGTGCAATGTCGATATCGCCGAACCGTTCGCAAGCACCATCGTTGCCTTGACAGTTAAACAACTCAGGCGCGTCGGGATGGCTGTCGGAGTCGCCCACATCGTCGAAAATCAGATTTCTTTTGAATGGCTTACTCTCTCTTCTCGCCCAACCGTAGGAGAAGCTATTACCCACATTGATGCCGGGTTTCCACCAGCGCCTTGTAACTTCGTTCCTTGTGTAGCCGGTTGCATATATCGAGCTGTCCGAATGACACCTGCCGCCGCGATCCGCGCTCGCCCAATCGCTGGAGCACTGGAAATTCACATCCCATTGTCGGCTCTTGCGGATCTCACTCCATGCGGGATCTCCCCAATTGGTATGCATACCATCGATATTCCTGCCCACCGGGTTGCCTATCCCCACTATCCAGATCTCCCGCTCGGAAAGCAGGTTCCTCACGCGCGTTTTGTCGGATTGGTAAGGCGACTTGTCATTCGCCGCCCTCACCAGCCAGTCAACCAGCCCGATCGCCGTTTCCTGGGCTATCCACTCCTGCGGGTGTACCCCCGCGTTCAGCAACAACGCGGGTTTGGTCACGTCCGGGTCGTCCGCATTCTCGGTGATTCGGTATGCGTAAAGGTTATAGCTTTCAATATATGGATCCGTGCCTTCCAAATCGAGATCCAATTTCCGGGGTCTTCCCAGGTTGATGATCTCAATGTACTCCACCCCGGATACGTCATCTACATCCGTATCAAGGTTTTCCCACTACTGTCCAAAACAGCTTTTCAGCTGAGTCATGAAAGTTAAAGTGCCCTTCGT
>JAUVAN010000063.1 GCA_030591725.1 Deltaproteobacteria bacterium | reverse complement strand
TGGTAGGCAGTGCCAGCGAGGAACTCGGCCTCGACCGACTGCTGCGAGCCAACACCAGCAAGCGTCGAACTCATTCCCTGTTTCGCCAGGGCCGGGAGATCGTGAGGGGCGCCTTGCCCGATGTGCTTGAACGCGAATGCATGCATCTCGTGATGCTCAAGCTGAAAACCGCTCTGGACAAGGGATTCTGTCATGCGCTTTCTTGAGGGGATGCTTCAGCTTGTGCCCTGAGCCGTCAAGAGGGGAACCGCCGCGTCGTCCACGGTCACAGCGAACGCGCCTTCGGGCGCCGGAGGAAACGGCGCGACGGGAAACGGATCCGCCGAAACCACCGCTGTCACCGTCAGCGACAACACAACAAATGTAATGCTCAACGTTTTCATCGCAACCCCCGTTTTCTTGTTTCTTCTTCTTGTTTTCACAACTCAGTAAATATCGGGAAACGCCCCGGTGTTGGACACGGATCCCGTCCAATCGAAATGCAGTTCAACTTCTTCTCCAGATGATGACAATACGACTTTCCAGGGTTCTCCCGAAAAAAAGAAATCGGTGATGCCATCCCCGTCAATGTCGGTGGAAAACTGGTAGTTGAAATTTGATTGATCGAATATTTCATTGTCAATAATGGTAGATAGAAAGACATGATCATCCCACTCTTCATGGCCATCAAGATAGAACCATCTGCCGGGATAATTGGGATTACCAGCACCAGAATCGGATACTTCCGTTCCTAAAATAAAATCGTCGATCACGTCGCCATTCATGTTGCCTGGCATGATAATGCTGTTAACTATCTCAGTATCCCACTGGTCCGTGTGGATCTCGAAATCTCCGACTATGACCGTGTCCACAACGTCGGAGGCCAGTTGCTGCCCGGGCCCGGACAGATCGCCCAGAATCGCCCATCCGCCGGTATCGACAAGCGGCGATTGAGCGGTATCAATCGCGCCGAGGTATCTTACCAGTTCCGGGTAGCCGTCGAAATCGACGTCACCCATTAATTGAAGTGTTGAGCCGAAAGAGCCATACCAGAATTCCCACGAAGACCATGTTGTCGACGAATCATTGGTTGCAATTATCGCCGAGGAAGAAAGAACATCGACGGTATCGTCCGGCTCCGCAGATCCGAAGACGATGACCGAGTTGTCGGTCCCCGCATCGGGGATTCCGACATCGTAGTCACTCAGGCTAGTAGTAATATCCGAAAAACCGTCTCCGTTTATGTCTACTTGAGCAACCTGTTGATTCACCCGACCGAAGCTGTTGTCCGAGTCGCATCCGACAGGGCACGGAACAACAACGTCGGCGGTCGACATGTCCGAGACAACATCCTCTTCAGAGGTGCCGAAGTACACGAGGAGCGTGTCCGTGAATCCCGGATCTCCATAGTCCTCGTATAATGAAATCGCGATGTCCGAAAACCCATCGCCATTGAAATCGGAGTATCTATTCAAAGGGTAAATCCCATAAATCTGTCCAACATCCCCTTGAAATAATCTAATGGCATCGTTTTTCCCTTTCATTACTCCCGAGCGCAATCCACTGAACACTAATGTTTCAGCAACAGCAGTTTCGGCCTCATAAAGAGAATCTTCAGTCATAACGCCGATACTGACATCCGCCGAGCCATCGCCATTGGTGTCTCCAAGAAAAGAAGAACCTCTAAGAACAGCTACATTCCCCTCCACCTCGAACTCCACGACCTTCTCCGCTTCCGCCACCTGCCCGCCTTTCTCGTCCAGGTCGAAGAACGCCCACCCTTGAACCAGGTAGGGCTGCATCTCCTCTGCCGGTTCGATGAGCTTCCAGTACATGATGTCCGGTACGCCGTCGCGATCGAGGTCGCCGGGGGCCATGCCGACAAACATCTCCCAGGTGTACGATGCGGCGCCCGTCTCGCACTCGGGTGCGGTCACCGATTTGACGCGAAAGAAGTGAACACCGCAGTCGAGGTCGCAGCTCACGATGTGCTCAAACCGATCCGTTCCAAACGGCTGATAGTCGGTGGAGCGGTAAACAACATCGGTGAACGCGCGGTCCAGCGCTATCTCCAGGCGGTATTGCGTCGCGCCGGCCGCCGCCTCCCAAATTATCCGTGGCCGACGGTCTCTTATGTGCCTCCCGGACAGCGGGAAGATCAGCCTCGGCGCGTTCAGCGTGTCGTCCCCGCACGCATCCAGCGCATCGGGCACCTCGCAGGAGGTCGCAAGTTCCGGGCACCACTCCTCCCCCGTATCCGTGTCGGTATCCGTATCCGTGTCAGTATCGGTGTCCGTCGACGCGTCTCCCCCGTCCGGATCGTCGTTGCCGTGACTCTTCGAGCAAGCAACGGCCCCAACGCCCATCGAGCAAACGAACAGCAAAACCAACAAACATTTCTTTTTCATTTATTCCCCGCTGAAAATAAAACCCACACGCCCCGCATCCTCAATCAAGGGAATTATATCAGACCCGAAATAATTTGGTCGTTTTTTCGCAGTCCACGCCCCGCCGCTATGGTGAGGCAGGCGGCGGGCAGGCTTCCCGTTCAGGGGAAGGGGAAGATGATGGAGGCCGGCTTCAAGTTACGCTGTAAGAACCCCGCCGATCTTTTTATTTATTTCTTCTTCGATCTTGGGTTTCAGGAGTTTGGCCAGCATGCCCAGCGTCAACTCGACGGACAGGTTGGAATCGGTAATTGTGAGCACGCCCTTCTTGACGCCGCCGCCATCGAGCAGGCATGTATCTCCGTCCCAGCGACTACGAATTCCGTATTTTTTTTTCAGGTCAGCAGCAAGTTCGTCCAGGCGACCCTTGAGGATCCCCGTGTCCATGCTGTGATCTCGGGAGATGGTGATGTCGGACATTTTATTTCCTTTCGATTTACCCCGCCCCGGCCAACTTTGATCGGCGGATGATACACGGATGGACCGGATTCCTCAACGGAGGATTTCGACTTAAAGGGCTCAACATTCCCCTTCTTGCTGAGTCAGGAGCTTTACGCTCTTTCTTTCCAGTATTCAGGACGCCGTTGGAGGTTGGCTATAGCCACGATGTAAAGGACGTCCGATTTGACCTGGTAGATGATGCCGTATGGAAAACGATTCGTTATGCACCTGCGAGTGTTGGACGACAGCCTGGACCAGGCGTCCGGGTACTTGATAATTCGCGATATGGCTGCGTAGACCTCCTCGGCAAAATCGAGCCCCAGGCCGGTCTGACAGTCGTCATAGTAGTTTGCGGCTTCGCGGAGTTCCGCTTCGGCATCTGGATGAAAAAGGAGCTTCATCCACGGTGTTTCTTGCGGATCTCGGCGAATACCTCCTCGCCTGAAACAAGATCAACTTCCTTTTTTTCGATCTGCAAAACTCGTCGTTCCGCTTCCCGCGCCCAAAGCTCGTCAACATCCTTTTGAGTCGGCACGTTCAGACTGCCCAGGAGTTTTTCGATTAAACGAACACGCGCATCGACAGGCAAGGTCAGCGCCTGGTCAAATATCTCTTTGTTTACAGCACCCATGGTGTCTCTCCTTTGAATACAACATAAGGCGGCGACGCAGTGTTTGCAAATGGTTCCCCTCACAAGCGAGCCTAGAGGATTTCGAGGGTCTCTTCCAGCATCCTGAGGTTGATGTCCTGCGCGCGGATGCCGCGCCCGCGAACGAGTTTTACGCGTGCAAACGGTTTGGGCAACGAGTACTTGTCCCAGGCTTTCTCGAACACCCACGCCCGAGACGCGTGTGTGACGATGGGAACGATGACCGCGCCGGTCTCCCTGGCCGCAGTGATCGCGCCGGGTTTTGCCTTGTGAAACGGTCCCCTCGGGCCGTCCACGGCGAAGGCGGCATCGGCTCCGTTTTCAATTTTACGAATCAGGGTCTTTAGTCCGGCGACCCCGCCGTGACTGGAGGATCCGCGCGTCACGATGAAACCCAACCTGGAGAGAATGTGCGTTTGAAGTTCCCCGTCCGCGGAGAGCGAGGACATCACGACTACCGGGCGCGGTCGTGGGTGCGCCAGGAGACCCGCCTGATCGCCGTGCCAGAAACAGAAGATGATCGGGCCGGCTCCATAATCCGGTTCGGGCCCGGCCAGCTCCAACCTCCATGTCAATCGCAACAATCTGACGAACGCGGCGGCCAGGAACGCGAGAACGATCCTCACAACTACCAAATCAGCACTTGGAGAGACCGTCCTTGCACCCCTCGTGATCATTGTTCTCGTCGAGGCCGCGCTGGAACATGCCCTTGGCCTTGCGTGCGTCCCCCTGCCTCAGGGAAATGTCACCCACGTACCAGTAGATATCGGCCTTGTTCACTCCGGCGCTGCTGTCGACACGCTGTAGCAGTAGGGCCCGGAAGAGCTTGATTGCCTTGTCCCAATCCTCGCGCTCGTAGTGAAGTTTTCCCAGGCTGATGAGCACCTCGGTGTTGGAGATATCCATCTTGTATGCGCTCTCGAGATGTTCGAGGGACTTGTCCTGATCCCCTCGCGACAGGTAGGCCTTGGCCAGTCGCTGGTGATAAACGGCCGCTCCCTTTGAGCGCCTCTTGCCGCCCAGGGTCTCCGCCTCGATGAGCGACTCGATTACCGGAATGGCTTCATCCTCGCGTCCGGCGGCGATGTATCCATCCGAGAGCTTGAGCATCACGTCCTTGTTGGACTTGTCCATCTCGTGGGCACGCTCCAGGCTCGCAACCGCTCCCGCCGCATCACCGAGGGGTCCGGTTTGGAGATCGGCAATTTCCAGCAACTTGGCTACCTTCTCGTTGCTGGTTTCGAGGTTCATCTCCTGGCGCATGAGCGCTTCCCAGAGACCGTCGTTGTCCCCTCTCTTGCGGCAGTATTCTACCAGGGAATCATTGGCTCCCACGTGCCCGGGATTGAGCTCAACAGCCTTGCGAAGCTCCGCGATAGCAGCGTCCTCGTCGTTCAGATGACTCTCGTTGAGCCGGGCGAGGCGGAAGTGAACCTCTGCCTGATCCGGTCCACCGCGACCGGTTTCGGCGGCCTTCCGAAGCACCTCCGCTACACGATCCCAGTCCTCGTTGGCCTCATACAAACCGGCGAGGGCCGCCAACGCTCTTGTATGCTCGGGATCCTGCTCGAGGACACGCTCGTAAATGTCGGTCGCTCGATCCGGGTCGGACAGCTGCCCGTCCCATATCTCTCCTATTCGCACGAGGAGGGTGAGTTCGGACTCGACGTTGCCCTGATCGCGTGCCCTGTCAGCCCGGCCCTCCAGCATCTCCACGAGATCCTGCCAGCGCTCGGTCTTGGAGTAGATGCGCTCCAGGTCGGCGTTTGCCTGGTCGTCCTGCGGATCGATCATCAGGATCTCCTGCAGGTGACCGGTGGCTTCATCCGGATCGTCGAAGCGCTGCTCGGCCAACATCGCCAGGCTCCGTAGAACTTCCACACGCGAGCGCTCGTCCGTGGCGTTGTCCAGTTTCTGCATGTAGAGATCCTGCAGGTCCTTCCAGCGCTCGAGCTTCTGGTAGAGCAAGTCGAGCTGGGAGGTGGCAACCTCATCCGTGGAATCCATATCCAGCACGTCCCGCAACACGTCTACAGCCTTGGCCGGCGTCTCCAGAGGTCCAAGGAAAAGCGTGGCCGCCTGGTGCCTGAACCCGTTCGCCTCGGCGGGATCCATAGTGTTATGACTACGCGAGAGCAACAACTCCACCATGGATTTGTAGTCCTCCGCACTCTCCGTGAGGGCGATCAGGGCGTCCAGCGCGTCGGTGTCCGCCTCGTCCAGATCGAGCACCTCGCGGAAGATCCCGATGGCGCGATCCACGTCTCCGAGCTCGAACTGCGCTATCTTTGCCGCCTGGAACAGCACATCCTTCTTGGCGGCGAAATCATAGGTGATCTGTGCTTTTGTCTTGAGAGCGGGCAGCAGATCCTCAAAGCGGCCCAGGCCGCGCAACAGTTCCACCAATGCATCGATCGCCCCTTGATGCTCGGGCTCCCGCTCAAGCACGGCGCGGTATCTCGCCTCAGCCATCCTCGGATCTCCGACCTTGGTAGAGGCCCAATCGGCTATCTTGAGCCCGAGCTCCACCTGCGCGGAAGGATCCAGACGATCGCCGTCGAGCGCCTTCTGCGCGGCCGTCACCAGCGCGGACCAACTTCCCAGATCGTCGGCGAGGCGCTCCAGCTCGACGAGGAGGCTCTCCTCGTCGGGGGCGATGGCAAAGGCTCTGGCATAGGCGTCGAAAGCGGCGCCCGGATCACCGAGGACTTCCTCGTCGTGAACGGCCAACTCACTGAGGAGACGCACACGATCTGCGCCGTCCTCTGCCACCCGGAGACGAGCGTCGAACAGCGGGCCGATCTTGTGCCGCTCCTCCCGCATCTCGTAAACGGGCCCGAGTATCTCCACCACGTCCTCCACAAAATCGTCCTTCTCCAGCAGAGCCTCGATCGCGCTGATTGCTTCGTCGTTTTCGTGCGATGTCTCCAGCACATCCCGGTAGGCGTTTATGGCTCCTGCAAAATCACCGAACTCCCGTTCGCGAATTGCGCCCTGACGGATCTTCAGACGATTGATGTCTGCGGTATCGTCGTATAGTTGCAACTCCTGCTCGATCACTTCGTCGAGTTCGGTCCACATCTGCTCCCTCTCGTAAAGTCGATCCAGCGCGGATATGACCACCTTGTCAGTTCCACCGCCGTCCATGATGCGCCTGTACGCCTCGATCGCGCCCCGGGCATTCCCCAGGTGAACCTCCATGATCTCGCCCAGCCGTTTCAGGATGGATCGCTCCACCTCGGCATCGAAAGCATCGTCTGCACGCTCCTCGTATACCGTGGTGAGCTTCTTCCACAACTGCCCGGCGCCTGCGATCCTCTCGAGCGCCTCCATCACCTCCGTCCTGGACGAATCCTCGGACAGGGCACGGGCGTACACGTCGAAAGCCGCCTCTGGATTCGAAAGACCGATTTCATGCAACTCTGCCAACGTCAGAAGTTGGGTGAAACGCTCCGCCGGATCCTCCATGACCTCGAGCTTGAGCTCGAGGATCCGCGCCAGGCTGTCATTCCGGGAAGCTTCCCGGTGCAGGGGCTCCAGGACCTCGATGGCTCGCGCCCTGACCGACTCGTCTGCGGCCAGGCGTTCCAGGGCCGAAATGGCGTCCGCGTGGGTCGGCTGCTGGGCGAGCACATCGCGATAACTGTCGATTGCCCCCTCCAGATCGGACAGCTCTTTCTCCTGCAACTCACCGATACGAACACCAACATCCACCCACATGGCCTGATCCTTCACGATCTCCTTTTGCAAAATGAGGTTGTCCAGCAGCTCCGTGTGCATCGACTCCTTGGTGTAAAGTCGATCAAGAGCCGCCACCGCCTGCGCATCCATCGAGTCCTCTTCGAGCACGGCGCGCCAGGCTGTGATCGCCTCGAAAGTCTCTTCCAGCTTCTCCTCGTATATCGGCCCCAGGGACCTGAGGATGTCTATCCGCGCTTCCGGATCGGTCACCGCATCGCAACGCCCGCGGCGCACGTCGATCAGATCGATCCACTCCTCGGAAGCTTCGTAGAGCCTCTCGAGGGCATCCATCACTACTATCGAAGTCGGATCGGCCTCCATGGCCTGACGGTAGGAATCGATCGCGTCCTTCGGAGAGTTCATCAGATCCTCGTAAATCGACGCTTTCGTCCGCAGGATTTCGGCACGATCTTCGGGAGCCTGCGCCAGCGAAGCCTTGCGCGAAAGTATGTCCACCAGACCTTCCCAGTCTCCCACCAGGTTGAACAGACCCTCGAGGGCGTCGAGCGCCTCCGCATCGGCCTCGTCGACCTCGATGACGGCCTTGTAGGCATCAATTGCCTTTCGCGGCATGTCGAGGCGCTGATCGTAGGTGCTGCCCAGGATATGCAACACACCCACCTTGAAATCCATGTCGTAGATCTCTTCCAGGTTGCTATCGAGGGTAGTCGCCAGGTCTTCCCAGTTGTCTATTCCCTCCGCGAGTCGCATCATTTCGCTCAGGGTTTCTCTATCTCCGGGCTCCGAGCTGAATGCCTTTGCATAGGAGTTGAACGCCAGCAGGAAGTTCTGACCCCGCTCCTCATGGAGCTTGGCGATTTCCTTGAAAATGGAAACCTTCCGGGCCGGTGCGTCCTCTACTTCCACGCGAGTCTTCAAAATTACGATGAGCTTTTTCCATTGATCGGTTTCCCGATAGATGGGCTCCAGGACCTCGGCGATGCGCTGACGTTGCTCCTCCTTGAGGATCAGGCGCTCCAGCTCGGCGATAGATTGAGGATCTCCGCCCTCCTCGCCGATGGTTTCCTCGTAGACATCGACAGCGGAAATCAGGTCGTCGAGATTTTCTTCGAAGATCTTCGCCAACCTGCGGCGAAGCTCGTTCCTTTCAGATGCCTCGACAGCTTGATCCACTTGCGCTCTGAGATGCACCGTCAGGTCGTCGAAACGTTCCTTCTGGAAAAGGAGTTCGTCGAGCGAAGTGATAGCGCGTTTGTCTTGATCATCCAGCTGCATCACGTCGCGATAAGCATTGATGGCCGCATCGAGATCGTTGTTCGAGTTTTGCTGAATATCTGCAATCTTGAAATAGAACTCCTTGCGTTGATCCGTATCCAGCGCCGCGTCTGCAGCGTCGCGATAGAGCTCCAGCAGATCGGGCCACGACTCGGTCGCGAGCAACATGCGCTCCACGGCGGAGAACGCCTTGGGATCGTCGGGAGAGAACGCCAGAACACGCAGATAGGACGCCTTGGCATCCTCTGGTAGATCGAGTCGACTCTCGTAGATCTCACCGAGCATGAAGGCCAATTCGACCGTGTCCGGTGTGTCGCCGACAACGTCCTCGAGCGCCACCGAGAACACCTCTGCCAAACGTTCCCAGTTCTCCAGCACGGACGACAATCTGTTCAGCAATTCCCAGGACGAGCGCTCTTCCACGTCTTCGTGAAACAGCCGAGCGAAGGTTTCGAATGCCTTTTCCAGATTGCCGAGCTGCTCCTCGTAAACGGTCCCGATGGTCCTGAGCAACTCCTTGCGCTCCATGGGATCGTCACAGTACTGCAGCCGTGCGTCCAGGGCTTGCGCCATCTTGGCCCAGTCACCCTGCTGCTTGTAGACAGGCTCCAGGATCTCCGCCACCCGGCCCCGGTGAGCCTCGTCTTCCATCGCGGCCTCCAGGGAATCGATGGTGACCTGGTGGTTGGGGTCGAGCTCCAGAGCAGCGGCGTAGTATTCGAACGCCCGCTCTTCGTCGCC
The DNA here is from genome assembly GCA_030591725.1 of Deltaproteobacteria bacterium. Classification (GTDB taxonomy): domain Bacteria; phylum Myxococcota_A; class Polyangia; order JAAYKL01; family JAAYKL01; genus JAUVAN01. The sequence goes on along the minus strand of JAUVAN010000063.1, from coordinate 5,516 downwards.
CAGCTTGTCGTGGGCGAGCTGGCCCAGGCGGTGGAGAAGCTCGACCTGGTCGCCAGTCCCGAGCTCCACCTGACGATCCAGCATGTCTATCAGATCGGCCCAGCGCTCCGCCCTGGGATAAAGGCGCTCGAGGGCCTCCATCGCATCGGAGTTCTCGTCATCAGATTCCAAAATGGTTTCGTACGTCTGCGTGGCGCCGGAAAGATCCTCAAGATTCATCTCGCACACGCGCGCCTGCTTGAACAGGATCTCCCTGCGAACATCATCATCGTATGCGGTCTGGACCTTCTTTCGGTAAATTTCAAACAGCTCCAGGTATTGCTCCTGACTCTGGTAGATCTGCTCCAGGGCGTCCATGGCCTGGGCGTTCTCCCCATCCATGTCGAGCACCTTCACATAGTATTCCCGCGCAACGTCCAGATCCTCCAGCATGGTGTGAGCGATCTCGGCAGTCCTCAGGTTGCACTGCACCAGTAGATCGCCGTCCAGGATATCCGGGCCCACCTCGCGATACAGGTCCACCAGCTTGTCAAATCCGTCCACGCCGGCGGCGAGGCGCTCCAGGTTGTCTATGAGCGCCGGAAGATCGGGTGAAGCGGTGCCGTCTCGGAAAGCGCGCCCCAACAAGTCGAACGCTCGCTCCATGTCGTCGAGTCCGACCTCCGCAACCTCGGCGGACTCGCGCAGCACTCTTGATCGCTCCAGTGGATCGTCCGCCTCCTTGGCCTGGATCTCGGCGAACTTCAGCAACCTCTCGTAATCGCCCTCCGCCTCGCATATGGGCTTGAGGATCTCGATCACTTCGAGTTTCACGGGGCCGTCCAGCATCGCCTCCAGCGAAGATCTCGCATCCTTGTGGGAAGGATCCTCACGCAGCGCCTCACCCAGTTTCTCCACGGCTCGCTCGGGCTCGTATAGCCTGGATCCCAGCAGGTCACCCATCTTGTACAGCATCTGCGTTCGCTCATCAGGATCGGTGATCAATGGCTCCTGGGCTTCGTACACATCGAAAAGATCCGGCCATCTCTGCGCGCTCTCGAAAAGCCTCGCGAGAGCGATGAGCGCCTCGCGATCCGGCCCGGTCTCGTCGCACGCTTGATTGTAGGCGGCGATGGCCTCCTCGGTGTCCTCGAGGGATTCCTCGAACAGCCGGGCTATGCGCAGATAGATCTCCTTGCGCATGTCCCCGGACTCCTCGATGATGGCGCGCTTCTGCAGCACCTCGATGAGCTCGAGCCATTTTTCCTCACGCTCGTACAAGCGCTCCAGTCCGGACAGGGAGGACATGTCGGCGTCGTCTATCTCCTGTACTTCAATGAACAGAGCAATGGCCCGGTCGGTCCGTTCCAGAACCGACTCCTCGATCTCGGCCATGCGATGCAGCACATCTTTTTGCTCCGATGGATCTCCGGTCAGCTCCACCTTGATGCGAAGGACATCGAGGAGATCCTCCCATGCCTCCTTCCCCGTCAAGATTCGATCGAGAGCATCCACGGCCGGTAGCGCTGTGTCCGGGTTGGAAGGATCGTGTTCCAGGAGTTTTCGATATGCCTGCTGTGCGCTGTCGATGTCGCCGAGTCGCTCGTCGTAGAGCTTTGCTACTTCACCCATGAGCCTGGAAGTCAGGATGTCGTCATCCTCAACCTTCGGAATAATCTCGTCCAGAAGTCGGCTGTATTCCAACTCCATTCCGTTTTCCGTTGCCATCCGCGCGACTTCCGAGGCAACCAATTCCCTGGACGGATCGATCTCGAACGCACTCGAAAGCGCCTTGAACGCGCCGTCCGGATCACCGAGACGTCGCTCTCGCAGATCGGCAACTCGAGTGAGGATGTCCACCTTCTGATCAGAGTCGATCTCGTCATCTTCCAGAGCGATCATCAACACGCGTGCAAGCGGCTCCGCCGCCCCCTGGTAATCGTAATTCTTGACCAGGATCGAGGCGGCTTTCTGCCTCAGGTCTTCCTTGTCCAGCAAACGCTCCAGAGCCTCTTGCACCTTCAGGTGATCGGGGTCGTCCGTGATCACCTGCTCGTAACATTCGATGGCATCATCGGTGTTTCGCAGGTGATGCTCCGCGATCTCGCCTATCCGGTACAGGAGCTGGATCGCGGCCGGGCCGGCGGCGGACCCATGCTGATCTCGAAGGAGCGCGGAAAGATCGTCCCACCTCTCGCCCTCTTCGTACAATCCGGTGAGCGCGCGAACAGCCTCACCGTTGGACGGATCTTCTTCGAGGACCGCGCGGTAAGCATTGATGGCCTGCGGCACGTCCCTGTTCACTTCATCCACAATGAAGCAGATCTTGAAAAGCAGATCGAGTCTCGAACTCACCCCGGAGCCGTTCTCGAGGGCCTCCCGATAGATCTTCAGCAAATCGTCCCACCGCTCGGACAAGGTGAAGAGCTCCTCGAGCGACGTGAAGGAATCCGTCGCGCCGGGATCCTGCGCCAGCACCTTCATGTGGTAGGGCTCGGCATCCGCCGGTTGGCCAAGCTGCTCGCTATACAGAACCGCCAGACGCCGGGCGAGTTTGAGCCCGCTATCCTCGTCCATCGACTCGCTGTTGATGGCCTCGGCCAGACGCGTCGCCAGATCCGGAGCCAGGCCAAGCTCATCGGAAAGATCTGTCATGCGGTCCCATAGATCTGTGTTGGACGGGTTCTCGCGAAGGGCGGCGCCCAGTGTTTCGAAAGCCAGTTGCCTGTCGTCCATTCGCTCGGCGTAAACATCAGCCAGGTCGGAATTGAGATCCAGCTTCTTTTCGGGATCATCGGAAGCCTCTATAAGGATTGCAAGCACCCAGGCCAATCGCCGCCAGTCCTCACTTACCTCGAGATGGGGCTTCAGGAAATCGGCGACCTCGACGCGGTGCTCTTCTCCCCGCATGAAGATCTCCATGCCCGCAATACTGTCCACGTCGCCGGGGTTTGTATCGAGCAATTCCTTGTATGCCCCGATCGCTCGCGGTGCATCGTTCAACTCGTCCCCCGCAAGACGCGCGACCTGGAAGGAGATATCAACCCATTCGTCGCTGCCTATCTCAGCGGTTCCTCGCCTCTTCGCCAGGATCTCGATGAGCTCGTCCCACTGCTCGGTGAGCCGGAAGATCCTCTCGAGGGAAACAAGCGCCTCGGTGTCTTCGGGGAACATCTGCAGCACGGTGCGGTAGTGCGCCGCCGCCGCAACGGGCTTGTCCATACCCTCTTCGTAAAGCTGCGCCATTTCTATGACCTGATCACGACGCTGTTCGTCGCTTTCACACAGATCTATTCGCCGCTCGAAGATTCCAACCAGGTCTTCCCATCGACCGGTGGTGCGGAAGATGTTGTCCAGCGCGGTCAACGCCGCGTTGTCTCCCGGCGTCTCCTTGAGGATCGCTTGATATCCCTCCACCGCCTCATCGACGGCCCCCAGGCGTTCGATGAATATCTGTGCGATGCGGCGTTCGATCTTCACCCGCCGCTCTCCTTCGAAGGCGTCGAGGGATTTCTTGTAGATCTCCACCAACTCCTCGAACACTCCCGCCGCCTCCGCCGCTTCTTCGAGCGCCTCGCGCACGGACTCCTCCAGGGGCATTTCCTCAAACGCCCGCGCCGCCCACTTGAACGCCAGCGAACGATTGTTGAGCTGACTCACGGAAAGCTCCCGCAACTCGTCAATACGCAGTACGCGTTCTTCCTTGTCCTGCGTGCCATCCAGGACCACCTCCAGGCAGCCCGCCAACCTGCTCCATTTCTCGGCGCGACGGTAGATTGGCACCAACGCTTGCGCGGCTCGCAGATTATCGGGATCCACCGAAAGGACACGTTCGTAGTGCCTCTCCGCCCTGTCCGGCTGGCCGATGGGATCATCGTAGATCTCGGCGCAGCGGAACGACAGCATCACCTTGGTCTCGGAATCACCGGATCGATCGGCGGCGATTCCCAATACCTCGACGAGACCATTGTAATCGCCTGCTTCGCTGTAAAGTTTTTCGAGCGCCTCCCAGTCATTAGCTGCCTGGTAAGCGTCCTTGAGAGATCGCATCGCCTTGGCGTTTCCCGGCTGCACTTGAAGGAGCCTGCTCCACGCATCGGCGGCCTTCGTCGGATCCTTGACACGATCCTTGAAGACCGTTCCAAGCTTGGTCAGAAACGCGATCTTCTCCTCGTCGGTCTGTGCGCGATCCACGCGGATCTCGATCACATCGGAAAGACCTTCCCAATCCTTCTGTCTCTCGGTCAGCTTCTCCAATGTTGGAAGCGCCTCGGGCGCGTCCGGATCCAGCGCAAGGACCTGCTTCCAGAGCTGGATTGCGCGCCCGTGATCGGAAAGACGATCACCGGCAAGCCGCGCCATCTCCATCAGACGATCTCGCTTCTCCTCTCCCTCGAAGAGCTCCGCTTCGTCGGTGAGAAGCTGGAGCAACGGCTTCCATGCACGTCGCTTCTGATAAACGTTCTTCAGCGTTTCGATGGCCTTCTGGTCCGTGGGATCCAGCTTCCGGATCTCCTCGAGCGGCGCGATGGCCTTGTTGAAGTTGTTGAACCGCTCGACCCACAGATTCGCGATCCGGTTAAGCAGCCCTATCTTCTCCTGCGTTTCCTGCGCAGCGGCGGCTCGTTTGCCGAGTATGTTGATGAGATCATTCCACCGACCAGCCGTTTCGTAGGCGGCCATGAGATTTTCGAGCGCTTCGCTGTTGTCCGGATCTAATTTGAGAATTTGATCGAAAGTCTTGATGACCATCATCTCGAGGGAGAGCTGGTCCTGATAGATCTCGACCATCTCCTGATAAACGGCCACCTTTCCCGGCACATCGTCATCGGAGATCCCGTCCACCTCGGACTTGAGCTGGTCAAGGAGGTTGTTCCACTTGCCGGACTGACGATACAGAAGCTTCAATTTGTCACGGGCTTCGTCGTTATCCGGTTCCTGTCGAAGCACGTTTTTCCAGGCGTCTATTGCCTTCTCAATGTTGCCGCCCTCGGTGCCGGCCAGCTGCGCGATCTCCACGTTCAGCTTCTCGCCCTGGCTCTTGTCCTCCGTGGCCCTCTGAGCATCTGAAAGGATCTTGAGCAACTGGGACTTTTGGGTCTCGTCGTCCTCGTAGAATTTTCGGTAGAACCCCAGCATCCCCTGATGAGCGGGCTCAAGCTTGCGCAGGCGCCGGAAGTAGGCCTCTGCGTCTTTCATGTTGTCTCTCATGCGCCAGTGAACCATACCGGCCTGCATGAGCATCGCGATCTTCTCCTCGTCCGGTTGCTGCCCGCGAAGGCTGTCGGAATACAGGGCGACCAGATGATCCCAATCCTCTTTCTCCTCGAAATACTTGACCAGGAACTTGAGCGCCGACTTGTCCTGGGGTGCGAGATCGAGCACGTTCGAGTAACACTCGGCGGCGGAGTCAATGTCTTCCATCCTGTGACCGTAGGTGTACCCGGCGGCGAGCAGCATCTGGATCCGCTCCTGTTTGGTGGGCCGCTCCTGACCGAGCTTCACGTAAAGCCTGGCCAGATCTTCCCATCGTTCCC
>JAUVAN010000436.1 GCA_030591725.1 Deltaproteobacteria bacterium | reverse complement strand
CCCTGGTCCAGCGTTGTCTCGTGCTTCTCGCATCCGAGAACCAATGCCAGAATCATTGCAAAAACCATCTTCATCGTGTTGCGTCTTGATATCATTGAATCCGCTCCATGTTTTAAAAGGGCCTTCGTTGCAAAAGGGACGAATCAACCGCGAAAAGGATCTTAACAATGCCGCATGTTCTCAAGTGGTGTAGTGAAATGCTATCATGTAGTTGTGTAGATGAAATTTGTTTTAGTAAAAGGATGAACCGACTGTTGATTGCCGAAATGGAAAAACGGACTACCAGACTGCCTGAATCAATATTCATGACAGTGGTTTTTCTTGCCATTGCCATGGGCGGTTGCGGAGAGAACGTGGGCATAAAGCTGATTCCGGTTTTCCCGAACGATGAGCCCAACCTCCTCCAAAACGCCGGCGTGGAGTACCTGGACGTCACGGCCGAGTCCACACTGGAGGGACCGGAAGTCGAGACTGTCTCCCAGCGCCTGTATCAGGACGACAAGCTGTCCATGAACCTCTCGCAAGGCACGTGGCAGGTCACGGTCAAGGGAATGGCCGGCGGCGTGGAGGTGGTCCATGGACAGACCGCGCCATTCGAGGTCGAGCGAGGTCTTTCGAGCGAGGTAAAATTCTTCATCGGGCGATCCATGGCGTTCAACGAGACCAGGCTGGAGCCCGTTGACATGGCCAACACTCTGGGCGAGCTGACCGGCCACAGCGCGGTGTCGTACGAGGACTCGGACGGTCACCCCTGGATCCTGGTGGCCGGGGGCAAGAGGGACATCAGCGGCGCGCCGGTTTCCGACGCCTATTTGATCGACCCGTTGAAGTTCGAGATCAAACAGCTTCCTTCGATGGAGTGCACGCGGGCGGGCCACGTGGCCTTCACCATCAAAACGGAGCAGGGGCTTGCCGTGGTCATGGCCGGGGGAGACGACGGCAGCTGCCTCGGCGCCATCGAGGTGTTCAACCCGTTGACCGAGAGCTTCAGCGTGTTGAACGCGTGCGGCCTGGAGTTCACCCGTGGCGCGGTCCCGGAGATCGAGGCCTCCGGCGGCACGGACGTCGCGCAGACCGGGTGGGTCATGGTGCCGGGCAACCCGCGGTGCAAGGTAAACGTATACGATGGGCAGGCAGTGGCGGGGATCACCCTGGATTCAACGGCGGTCTCACCAAAATCGCCCCGCGACTCCAGGGTGAACGCGCAGGGGACGATCCTCATCGTCGATCAGGACAAATTGTTCGTGGACACGCAGGCCCAGGCTCAGTGCATCGACAGCGCCACGGAGAGCTGGATGGAAATCGCTTCATGGAACGACATAGAGGAAAGGCCCGGCGGAAAGCTGCACACGTTCTCGAACGGCAGGTTTCTTTTCCTGGGAGGCCGTGTTCCCCAGGGGGCAAAACAGAGATTCGGCTGGTCCATGATCCAGACGAACATGTGCCGCCTGTCGAGCGTTGTGGAGGGCGAGCGAGCGTATGAGCAACCGCTGACCGGGTTCGTGATGATCGATCTCGATTTGCAAAGCGGCGTGGGGCTCCTGGCGGCGGGAGGGTACAACGACGCGGGAAGCCGCACGGACAAGGCATATCTTTTCATAGAGAACACCGGCGCGCTTGCGCCGAGCTGGCACGATATGTCGGTGGTTGAAAGAAGCAGAACCATTCAACTGAGGAGGCCGAGGGCGGGGCACGCGGCCGCGCGGATGGAGAACGGCGACTACTGGATCTTCGGAGGCGGGGCCACGGTGCCGGAGATCTTCGTGCGAGGCGAGGAGACCCTGGAGACCAACCCGAGGACCCTCAACAAGAGGAGCCCCACATTGACGTCGGTCTCCGTGATGGATACTGCGGCGGCGACCGCGCCCATCGACTCTGTCGATCCGTCGGTGAACAAGCTTTTCAAGGAAAGATACGTGCCGGTTCTCTACAGCCAGTCCAGCGAGTTCAGGAACCTGCTCTTCTTCATTACCAGCGCCGACAGGGGCGTACAGGACGGGTTGCTCGCATCGAACCCGCTCGGTTCGGACGGTTGTGAGGGGAACCCGTCTTCCACCATCCTGGGCGTCTTCTTTGGGTCCGAGTCCAGCGTCAACCCGGGGGAGCAGGACGTTGCGGTGTTCGAGGGGCAGGGTGAGGTGCTCATTGACAACGCCAAGGAGACCGCCAAGACCCTGGTGGATAATATCGCCGCTGGCGGTGGCGACTGCGGATGGCGCCAGTTGCTGCGATCCGGTCTGGAAGGACTGAAAAGGAGCGTCGAAGTGACCGAAGCGGGCCAGGACGATCCAACCCTGGGTGTAAACATCTTGTTCCTGGTCACTACGCAAGACGACTGCAGCCAGCGAATATATCAGGAGATGGACGTCACCCCGATGGATCCGCCGCCGGACGCGGTGCTCGTGAGCGAAGAGTGTTCTTCACAGAGCTACGACGACTATTTCGGACTGCCCCCCACCGGCGAGTATCTGGATGCCTTCATCGAGAACATTCCGGATATCTCCTGGGATCCATCGGACCTGATCGTCGTACTCTTCGGCAACGGTGGCCAGGCCTCCTTCTGCAACGCGGGGCAGATCGGCGGTCTGAACAGACCCCGGCGGCTCATGAAGACCCTCGATGTTATGGAGTCCCGGAGTGTGGAGACCTTCTACGTTAACCTGTGCGAGGACAACACCAACCAGGCTGTGGCCGACCGGATGGGCGAACTCCTCACCAGGATCACCGACAGAAACCCGTACCAGGCGTGCCTGTCGGAGGGGGTAGTATCCCTGGAAACGGAGTATGACGCCGACAGGGGCCAGTACAAGCCGGTGGAGCCGGACAATGCGCTCGCGGACGAGGTCGCTCTGAGGTGTCAGCTCATTTTTCTGGAGGATGTGGCCAATGCGGGCACGAGCGACGATGCGCCGGAACACCAGGAGGCCAGGCTT
>JAUVAN010000371.1 GCA_030591725.1 Deltaproteobacteria bacterium | reverse complement strand
GGCAGCCCCGGGTTCCAATACTCTTCGTTCTTCACGAGGAGAGCAGATTCCTTTGGTATCAGTGACTCAAGCACAAAAGGCCCGGTCCCCATGGGTTCAGTCTCTCCGTATTGCATGTAGTCGTATTCAGACGACAGAATACACATGTTGTAGGCCGTCATCAGGTACATGAAGGCGGGGCGTACTTCCGACAGATGGAAGATGATCGTGTAGTCATCCGGTGTTTCGATACGCTCTACGATAGTGAAATCATTCTGCTGCAGGTGACCGAGACTTGGGTCCTGGGTTCTTTCGATGGTGAACCGCACATCCAAGGATGTGAAATCCGTGCCGTCGTGAAACTTCACTCCCTCGCGTAGCTTCACCGTCCAGACGCGCCCAGTCTCGCTGCTCCATTCGGTGGCAAGCGAAGGTGTAAGGCCTCCAGTCTCGGGATCCAACTCTGCCAGGAAATCATAGATTGAGGCGTTCAGCGACAGCGTTTGTCCGTCCCAGACACCGGGTGTGATCAGGCCGGGGACCTGGCTGGCTTCCCGGATGATCATTCTGTCTGAGGGCTCCTGTTCTCCTCGGGCAATCAGGTTAGTGGTACAGAAACACAGCAATAGCACCACGAGCACTACGTATGTCTTTTTCATGTGGACTCCTCCTCGAAGTGTATTTAAGTTGAACACTATTAAATCTCATCGAGGCTGTCAATAGAAAGTATAGCCGTCAATGCAAATTGAAGTATCCAAACATTGTCTATGTAGATATTTACATTTCAGTTTCACTCCATATACATTCTGCTGTAAGCATACAACACTGAGCAATATACCTAGACGTGAAAGTATTTGCCGCAGTGCAAAATATGTGCCATAGTGAGATACTCACTGAGACACCGGTAGGCGGCAAACATGGCAACCGACAAGAGCGATGAGTTACTCTCGAGCATACGAAGGATAATCCGCGCCGTGGACGTTCATTCCAAGGACCTGTTGAAAAAATACGGGATGACCGGCCCCCAGTTGATGATTCTCAAGCAAATCGGAAACTCGGACAATCAAAGCGTCTCCGAAATCGCTAGAAAAATCAGCCTCAGTCAGGCGACAGTGACCACCATATTGAGTCGGCTGGAACAACAGGACTTTGTCTTTCGCAAGCGCCGGGAAGACGACAGGCGGAAAGTCTACATCGAGGCCACGGAAAAAACCCGTCGGATTCTGGACAGCAAGCCAAGCCTGCTGCAGGTAGAATTTGTCAATCGGTTCAACCTCCTCCAGGATTGGGAACAATCCCTTCTCCTGTCTTCGCTGCAGAAAATTGCTTCGATGATGAATGCAGAGACTCTTGACGCGGCGCCTTATCTTTTCAGTGAATCGCTGTACGAGCCCGGCGGAGAAACCGAGGATGTGACGTAGCGGTCATTTGGCCTTCTGCATCAACAGATGCGCGTGGTTCATCGACACGGCTGCGGGGAATCGACCGCATACCGGCACGAGTCACAGAAGAAGCGATTCCGCGGGCCATTGGTTTCCCGCGGGCTGCCTCTTTTGGGTAACAGATCCCCCTTCTCCTACTTGGGGACCTTCTCCCAGTCTTTCAGGAAACGATCCAGGATAGCATCAGTCAGGGGGTGCTCGGTGAGCATTTCCAGAACCTGGAAATTCATTGTGCAGATATCGGCACCGCAGAGAGCGGCTCGGGCCACGTGCATGGGATTGCGGATGGCGGCCACGATGATCTCCGTCGTGTAGCCGTAGTTGTTGTAGATCTTCCGGATCTGCTCCACCAGTTCCATACCGTCGTGTCCGGCGTTGTCCAGTTGCCCGACAAAGGGGCTGATGTAGGCGGCTCCGACCTTGGCTGCCAACAGGGCCTGTGGGGCCGAGAAGTTGGCGGTTACATTGGTAGTAATCCCCTCGGCGGCAAGACGCTTGACGGCGATAAGTCCCTGCTTCATGATGGGGACTTTTACCACCACGTTGTCGGCTATCTTGGCCAGTTCCCTGGCCTCGGAGACGATTGCATCAGCCTCCAGACTCACCGCCTCAAGGCTGACTGGACCGTCCACCAGTGAGCAGATCTCCGGGTACAGGTCTTTGGGATTGGCGCCGCTCGTGGCAACGTGGCTCGGATTGGTGGTCACTCCGTCCAGAATGCCCCAGCCGGCCACCTCTTTGATCTGATCGATGAGAGCGCTGTCCAGGAATATCTTCATGTGTCGTTCTCCTCGCACTTCTTGCGATGGCACCTTTTCACGCAGAACCCGATCACGTCAAGTGGGTTGGGCACGACCCGCCGGGCCGGTGGTTTCACCAACCACCTGCACTGACATTGACAGCTCAGTTCGCGTCGGCCTACTCTAACGCACCATGAAAACAGTTGCGTTCGCGGGGCCTCGGCTCTTCATGAAGTTCGACGGTCTGGAGTACTTCCGGGCCCGGGCGAAAGATGAGGGGCTGCAGATCATCGAAGCCCGGGCGGACGGTGAAGAACAGTTCGCCGAACAGATACGGGCCGCCCATGCCGTAGTAGTCATTGACCGCCGCATCAGCGCTCAGACGATCGCTGCCCTCGAATGCTGCGAGCTCATCCAGACACTTTCGGTAGGATACGAGTGCGTTGATGTTGCGGCCGCGACCGCCGCCGGTATCCCCGTGTGCAACACCCCTGCTTACTGCACCGACGAAGTGGCCAACCATGCAATGACACTCCTGATGTCGGTAGCACGGAAGATTCACATCATCATGCCGGCCACACGCAGCGGAGTGTGGGACTACAACTTCACCAGACCAATTCTCAACTTCCGAGACAAGACGTTGGGCATCCTCGGCCTGGGCCGGGTAGGTCGCATGCTGGTTCCCAAGGCAAAGGGTTTCGGCATTCGGGTGTGCGCCTACGATCCGTATCTGGATGACGACATCTTTGAGATGATGGGCGTGGATCGATGCTACGAGCTGGAACACCTTCTCGGCCAGTCGGACTATGTCTCCCTTCACACGCCCCTCACCGCCGAGACGACGGGCATGATCGGAGCGCGAGAACTGGAATTGATGAAGCCGTCGGCAGTGATCATCAACACCGCCCGCGGGGCCATCTGGGATGAGGGGGCGGTGGGCGACGCCCTTCGCAACGGGACCATCGCAGGAGCCGCCACAGATGTGCTGACCTCCGAACCCCCCGGCGATGAGCATCCTTTCCTGCAGCTCAAGAACATGCTGGTCACTCCGCACGTGGCCTGGTACTCGGAAGAAAGCTTTCGAAAGGATATGACGGACGGTATGGACGAAATCGTCCGTGTGCTCTCCGGCCTGCGTCCGCGGGCAATCGTGAACCCTGAAATTTTCGGCAGGAGGGAATGAATGGCCGCGCAGAACACTCCGTACATCGGTGGTGAATGGATCTCGTCGGACGGAATGGAGCAGGTAGCGGTGAAGGATCCCGCCACCGGCGAAATTGTCGGCGAGTATGCAAGGGGAACGCGCGAGCATGTGCGCCTCGCCATTGAATCGGCCCACGCCGCCTTTGCCGGGTGGTCCGGCCGGACCGCCCGTGATCGCGCGCGGTTGCTGTTGGAGGCGGCCGCACGGCTACGCGGGCAGGTGGAGGAACTCGCCCGGTCGGTGACGCGCGAAAGTGGCAAGCCGTTGCCTGAGTCCCGAGGCGAAGTGGAAGGCGCCGCCGCCCATTTCGAATGGTTCGCCGAAGAAGGATGCAGGGCCTACGGCAGGATCGTGCCACCGGCGGCGGAAGGAAAGCGCCACCTGGTGATTCGCGTGCCCGTGGGAGTGGTGGGATGCATCGCCCCGTGGAACTTTCCGCTCGTACTCTGGGCGCGCAAAGTTGCGCCTGCCCTGGCCGCCGGATGCACGGTAGTGGCGCGGGGAGCGTCCCAGACGACCCTGTGTACCATGCAGGCCATGGATTGTATCCACGATCTGTTTCCTCCGGGTGTGCTGAATCTGGTGACCGGGGAAGCTCGAGAGGTGTCCGCGGAGCTGCTGTCCAATCCGCTGTGCCGGAAAGTCTC
>JAUVAN010000105.1 GCA_030591725.1 Deltaproteobacteria bacterium | reverse complement strand
TTCGCCGGGTTGGATATTGTCGATCTTGCGCCGGAACGTCACAAGCTCCTGCTCAATGACGGGGACGGTCACTTCACCGAGCTGGCCGATTCGGGGCTCGAGGGGATGGCGGGCCAGACCATGGCGGGAAACGCGGTGTTCGCGGATTTCGACGGAGACGCCAACCTGGACATCTACATCGGCAACGGCCAGACGTCGTACCTGGGGTCGGATAAGTTATTCATGGGCAACGGGGACGGTACCTTCACCGCCGCGAGTCTTCCCGGCGCGGGATCCCAGCCCAGCAACGGTTCCGTCGCCTGCGACTACGACAACGACGGTGATCAGGATGTGTTTGTCTCGGTGTACGGGGTGAGCAACGGCGGCGGCCAGAACCTTTTGTGGGAGAACGACGGGTCGGGCGCTTTCACAAACGTCGCGGTGGAGAGGGGGTTCGCCAGCCTCCCCACCGGCAACTACTGGCTGGAGTCCACCGGATCGGGGCTCGACGAGGAGCCCGACACCTTACCCGGAGCGTACATCGGCTCCAACGGCTTCGGCCTCCAGTGTTCCGATGTCAACAACGACGGCTACATGGACGTCTTCATCACGGCTATTTCCCATCCGGTGGATTCCGATTACAGCCGCAAGTGGTCCGACCCCACGGCGTTGCTCTACAACCAGGGTTCGAATATCGGATTCGTGAATCTCTTCCTGGAAGTGGGATTACCGTTCAACGAAGGTGATGTGGACGGCGCGGTTGTGGACTTTGACAACGACGGGTGCCTGGATCTCTCCATGTCGAGGGACAAAAAGTACGAGGCCGGCTACTCCAGCGACGAGCAGAAGGGCTGGTTCGGGTTGATGCACCAGCTGCCGGGCGGGCTCTTCGAGAGCGTGGGCATGGTGAGCGGAATCAACGACGCCGTCGCCGATTACGACCAGATGAAGAGCGCCCAGAATCACGCGTGGAGCGATATCGACCTGGACGGGGATATGGATTTGCTGATCGGCGGCAGGGGCGGCAGCGGCGGAAGGCCGAACTTCCTGTTTGAAAACGTGATCGGTGAGACCAGCGACTGGATAGGTTTTCGACTGCGAGGGGATGGATCCAATATCAACCGTGACGCTGTGGGCGCCCGGGTCACCATGAATTGCGACGGTGTGTTGATGATGCGGGAGGTCAAGACGAGTCGCGGCATGTACAACTCCATGGACATGCGCAAGCTCCATTTCGGTCTCGGCGAGTTCGACTGCGAGTTCAGCGTGACGGTCGACTGGCCGGACGGAACCACCCATACATTTGATTACAGCGAAGTTTCTGTGGGGGCGTATAATGAGATCACCTATCCGGACTCCATATAGGCTGGAGAAGAGGGGAAATAAAATGGGAAATCAAAGTCTGCGGTTGCTGGGTATCGCGCTGACGGCCTTGTTGCTGGTCGCCTGTAGCAACGAGTCGCCTGTTCCGTTCGAGGAACCCGACGGCTCCGGAGACTCGGACTCTGACGGTGATGGGGACAGTGACACGGACAGTGACACGGACAGCGACACGGACAGCGACACGGATGCCGATACGGACACCGATGCCGATACGGACACCGATACGGACACCGATACGGACGTGGACTGCGGTGCTGGGGCGCTGCTCTGGGGGATGTGTTGGTTCCTCGGGGCGGCGGGCCAGGACTGCTTCGAGGTGTGCAATGCGCACGGCGGTTACTCCGACACAACATCGCAGTACGCGGGGACGGAGTCTCAGGGCGGGAGTCTCGCCGAGTGTGAACAGATCTTTGTGGCGCTGGGCTACGCCGGCGACGTCAACGAGGGCTACCGGGACGACGGGCTGGGCCTGGGTTGCCATCGCTGGAGCGACGGAGCGCTCTGGTGGCTCTATGATCCGGACTTCGACCCGGACGATAGCCACGAAGGCGGCCAGATCGCCTGCGGCTGTCTTCCCTGAGGTGGGGAACGCAATGACAATGAAAAGTTCATTGATCCGATTATTGACGCTGTTCGGTTTTGTCTGTGTCGTGGCCGGTTGTGCGGAAACTACGGTGATCACCGGCGACCAGGATACAGGTGGCGACACTGATAGCGATACTGACAGCGATACGGACGGTGACACGGATAGCGACACTGACACTGACAGTGACACTGACAGTGACACTGACAGCGATACGGACAGCGACACGGATACAGATACCGACACCGGTCCCTGTGTAGATCCGGAGGCCGGCGCGCCGTCTGTTACTTCTGTTACGAGCTGGAACTACGCGCCTGGCACAACGACCGGCACGTATATCCTCACGTTCAGCGAGGATGTCTTTGGCGTGGATACCACCACAGTGACCTGGAGCACCGTCACGGGTTCGGGGACCTTCGACTCCATTACTGCGGTCACCGCCGATGAGTATGAACTGGACTTCTCCGGCGCCGACGACGGTGATGAATACACGGTCACCGTCAGCACCGGGGTAGCGGACACCTGTGACACGCCCCTCGATGTCGCTGTTGATATCGCGTTGACCATCCAGCTCGGCCCGTACTTCGAGGAAACCTTTGACACCATGACCGGGATGTACCCCAACGGGCAGAACGGTTGGACCAGTACGCCTGTCACCGGGTACTCCTGGCAGACTACAACCGGCACCACTTCTTCCACCAGCACAGGTCCTGCCGGCGATCACACAAGCGGCTCGGGAAGATACGTCTATACGGAAGCCTCCAGCGGAACGACAGGTGCGGTAGCGCACATGGAGACGCCGGACATCGACCTGTCGGGCGCGGTCTCGCCGGTCATCGAGTTCTGGTACCACATGTACGGCTCCACCATGGGCACGCTGGACGTGGAGGTGGACGACGGCGGCGGATACGTGAACGTGTGGTCGATAACAGGACAGCAACACCTCTCCAGCGCCGATCCCTGGACGGAGGCGAATGTAGATCTCAGCACGTACGTGGGGAGCACGGTCTCCATCAGATTCTCCGGAACCAGGGGGACGAGCTACTACTGCGACATGGCCGTCGACGACGTCATGGTCCGGGAACCGCAGCCTCCTACCGCCGATTTCACGGCCGACCTCACCGAGATGGGGCTCTCGCAGATCGTATCTTTCACTGACCTGTCAACTCAGGCTCCCACCAGCTGGGCGTGGTCAATTTCCGGCCCCGGAGCGGTGACCTACGAGAACAGCACCACGGGCTCGGATCAGAACCCCCAGGTGTCTTTTGATACTCCCGGCCTCTACACTGTGGAGTTGCAGGCGACGAACTCCGTCGGAAGCGACACGGAAACGAAGACCGACTACATCGAAGTGCTCAATGTCATTTTCATTGAAGACTTCGAGACATTCACATCGGGAACAGTGGCCACCGGGGTCAACGGGTGGACAGCCTCGCCGGCGACCACCTCAACCTATTCCTGGCGCGTCGATACATTGACTACATCCTCCACTTCCACAGGTCCCAGCGGAGATCACACTACCGGATCAGGTAACTATGTTTACACAGAGGCGTCGTCGGGAACCACGGGCGCCATCGCCTATCTCGAAACGCCCTCCATTTTACTTACCGGGATGACAGAGCCGGGCCTGGCCTTCTGGTATCACATGTACGGATCCGACATCGACACTCTCGACGTGGAGATAAACGACGGCAGCGGCTGGACGACCCTGTGGACATTGTCCGGCCAGCAACATTCATCTTCCGCCGATCCCTGGTCGGAGGCTCAGGTGTCCCTTGTTTCATACGTGGGCAGCACCGTCAGCATCCGGTTCGTCGGGACCAGAGGGGCCGGGCTGATCGGAGATATGGCTATCGATGACGTATCGATCCATGAGCCGTCGTCGCCGCCGGTGGCCGACTTCATGGCTACTCCTACCGTGGCCGACGTTGGGCAGGTGGTTCAGTTGACCGACCTCTCGACCAATATTCCCTCGAGCTGGTTGTGGACCATTGCGGGGCCTGGTTCAGTCACCTACCAGGGTGGAACGACCAATACTCACCAGAATCCGCAGGTGTCATTCGGGAGCACCGGGCTGTATTCCGTCTCACTTGCGGCGACCAACTCCATCGGCTCGGACACGGAGGCGAAGACCAATTACATCTCGGTTGTCGTCATAGTGCTGGAGGAGAATTTCGATTCATTTACCACAGGAACGCCCAATGGCCAGAGCGGCTGGACCGCCACTCCCACCACCGGACACGCCTGGCTGGTCGACGCGGCCGGCACTTCCTCCACCGCCACGGGTCCCGCCGGGGATCACACCACCGGCTCGGGGAACTACGTCTTCACCGAAACGTCCTCCGGGAGCACGGGCTCCACTGCCGACGTGACATCACCGTCCATCAGCCTGGTTTCGGTGACCGCGCCCTCCCTGTCGTTCTGGTACCACATGTACGGCGCGACCATGGGGCAACTGGATGTGCAGGTCGACGCCGGGTCCGGCTACACGACAGTGTTCTCTATAGCCGGACAACAGCACGCTTCCGATTCGGCTCCCTGGACGCAGCAGATAGTCGATCTCGGCGCCTATGCAGGCAGCAGCGTGTACATCAGGTTTCACGGCGTCAGAGGAACCAGCTTCACGGGCGATATGGCCATCGACGACTTCGCGATAATGGGAATCTGACAAGATCGTACGCGAATGTCGTAATTTGGTATTATGAATTTCAACTAATGAGATTTGAAAGAGAGGATCTCTAAATGACAAGACCGTTTTGGTTATTGGCGATTCTGGTCGCAACGATGTTTGCGTTCGGATGCTCCAGTGGAAGCACGTCAGGTGGTGACTGGGCATCGACCGACTCGGATTCGGATTCAGACTCGGATTCAGACGCCGATGCAGATTCAGATACTGATTCAGACACTGATTCAGATTCAGATACTGATACCGACACTGACACAGACACCGGCACTTTCTGCATTCCGCTATTATCGGTTTGCATCGATGATGACTCGTACCACGTTTGCAGCGCCGACGGCTCCGCCTGGGGCTCTCCGGTTTTCTGTGACCCGATGGAAATATGCCAGAGCGGAGCCTGTGTTCCACTGTGTGACGCTATCACCGCCGCTCCCAGTTCGATCGGCTGTTCCTTTTTGGCAGCCAAGCTGGACAATTTCAATGACAGCATGGCCAACGCGCTCATAGTCGGAAATACCTCTTCAACACTGACGGCGACGGTTCAGTTGTACTCGGTCGCCACCGGCAGCAATGTCGAAGTCGCCTCCGGCTCGCCGATCACTCTGGCGCCCGAGACCTCGCACACGTTTTCCCTGACCAACCCGGTGATTGAAAGCACATCGCAGTTGAGAAGTGGCGGGTTATATCGAGTCGAAAGCGATTTGCCGATCATCGCGTATCAACACTCTCCACTGGGATCTCAGGCCACAAATGACGCCTCCATGCTCATCCCCGAGCACGCCCTGGGAAGCAGCTATGTCATCTCTTCATACCGAACACTACTGGGCGCAAACTCTCCCAGCTACTTCGTTGTAATCGCGGTCGAAGATGGAACGACCGTCGAGTGGACACCTCCGGAGAACTCTGTTTCGGGGTCAGGCGTAAGCGCCATCACCGCGGGTTCGACCGGCACCGTGATCATGGACCGCTTCGATATGTTACAGGTAGCCAGCTATACAGGTGGTGATCTCTCGGGCACGATAGTCGAGTCCACTGAACCGATATGGGTTGTGGGAGCTTCTGAATGCGTAAACGTTCCAACCTCCACAACCTTCTGTGACCACATTCAGGAGCAGATGTTGTCTCTTAACTTCTGGGGCACCGAATACGTGGGAGCCCACTCTCCGGACAGAGGCAGCGAGCAACATCACTGGCGAATATTCGGCGGACAAGATGGGATCACCGTGAGTACCAATCCCGTTCAGGCCGGTACTCCTGTGACTCTCGACCTGGGTGAGTATTACGATCTTGTAGTATCCAACGGCACCAGCTTCATGTTCAGCGGCGATGGGCCGTTCCTGCCCGTTCAATACCTCGAAGGTCAAAACGGCGGAGCGGGAACGGGAGATCCCTCGATGTATCAGATGGTCCCCACCGGCCAGTTCATCGAGCGTTACACCTTCGTCACCGGTACGGGCTATGCGTTGAATTACGCTCAGATCATCAGGTCTGTTGGAGCAAATGACGTGGAGTTGGACGGCATAATAGTAACCGGATACTACACCGTGGGAGGTTACGAAGTGGCCGACGTGGCAGTGTCGCAAGGCTCTCATCACGCAGAGAGCCTTGATCCATTTGGTGTGGTCAGCGTCGGGTACACCGGCGTGACGTCCTACGCCTACCCGGGTGGAATGGCTCTCAAGGGAATCAATCCGCTCTAGTATTCCCAGTTCAGTGAGAGACCGCGTGGTGCGTTCACATCGGCGACAAGGGGAGAAAAGCCGACAAACTGCGGGCCGGAAGATTGGATTGTCGTCTCCTTCATGGACTCCAGCTTCTGCTTGTTCTTCTTGGCTCTGACGCCCACCACCGGGCCGGCGATCAAGGTCGCCACGAGAATAACAACCGCCTCGCCGGTAACGATGGCGCCGGCTATGGTGAGGTTTTCGTTCTCTTCCCTGTCGGCCTTTGCCAACAGAACGGGCCCGACCACCAGCCCGGCGACGCCTATCGTCCCGAACGTTATCGATATTCCGATCGCCGACCGCCGACGCTGCTCATAATGGTTGAACATGTAGTCGCTGAACTTCGGGGGTTCTGTCCCAATATGCTGCCATGTCGCGTATTGTGTGCTCAGATCCTTCCCAATCACCGCCTCGACCTGTGCCCGATCGTCGTCG
The DNA here is from genome assembly GCA_030591725.1 of Deltaproteobacteria bacterium. Lineage (GTDB taxonomy): Bacteria > Myxococcota_A > Polyangia > JAAYKL01 > JAAYKL01 > JAUVAN01. The sequence goes on along the minus strand of JAUVAN010000105.1, from coordinate 4,443 downwards.
ACGGGCTCAGCCGGCTCGCCCGGGCGCCGCGACCGCGGAAGCGCCTTCTCGATCTCCGTGAGCGCGGCCTGCACCTTCGCCCGGAACGCGCCGCCCGCGAACTCCTCCAGGTAGACGCGGCAGAGTATGGCGCGCTTCTGCAAAATCGTCTCTGTTTCGATTCTTCGGAACATCTCTATGTCCGCGGCTTTGAACGCCGGGAACAGATCCTTGAGGCGCGCCCTGGCCTCGGGTCCGATGTCGACGTCGTTCGGGAACGCGGCCAGTAGTTCCCGGTACGCGCCGGCCGCGCGAACAGTCTCGCCCGCATCGTATAGATCGCGTGCTTTGCCCAGGAGTCCGAGTCGCCGGTTTGCGAGATTTCCCTCTACGGCGTTGATATTGCCCTCCTTGACGGTCTTCTCGCCGCGCCACTCCCACTCGCCGTCCAGCGACGCGAGGCGCACCCAGTACCTCCCGACCCGCATCTCCGGCGAAACGAACGGCTCGAGCACGTCCTCGGGCGTTGCGCCCATGCGCTGCTCGTTGATGTACACGATGGTGCGCGGCTGGTCGGCGAAGATGCGCAGCGTGCTGTACCTGGTCTCCGGAGCTGCTGCGGCTGCGTCTTCCGCCGATTCGTCGCCCGACGCACACTCGGAGAGGCAGTTCGTGAGGATCTGCTTGCACGGACCGAGGAGTTGGGCGCAATTCTGCACCATGGTGCCACGGGCGAGCGCGCCGAAGAGTGCGCCCATCCCGGGGATAGGGACCTCGTTGCCCAGTTGTTCAGCCGCTTCGCCTACCAGCTGGCCGCCGATCTCGCAGCCGGCCGCTTCGATCGCCGCGCAGGCTCTGTACGCCGAATCGCACCTCTCCGTGCACGTCTGCGCCGTGGCGATCGAGGAGAACGCGATCGATGTCGCCGACAATGTCGCAGTGATCAATAATGTCCGAGTCATGGTCCCACTTTTCGCGTATCGCTGGTTTGATCGATCTTTTAAGAATCTAACTCAACCGACGACAATCCTCAAATGAGTCTGCCGTCTCTGGAGAAGGAGCCCCTTGAGAAAGTAGTTGTGGTATCATCAGGTGAAAGCGGAATGAAATTGCTGAAGGGGGAACCAGATGAAAGATCTCGGTTCGAGGTTGTTCGGTATCGCGCTGTTGGCGTTCGCGCTGTCGGGCTGGTCGTTGGGGTGCTCCGAAAGTAGGGTGAGTTCGGGGGACTCGGACAGCGACTCGGATTCTGACTCTGACAGTGACACAGACACAGATACCGACGCGGATACGGATACAGACACCGACGCGGATACGGATTCAGACACCGACACGGACACCGATGCCGACGCGGGTATGGACGGAAGTACAGACACAGATACCGATACAGACACAGACTCAGACACGGGCACGGGCACAGACACGGGTACAGACACGGGTACAGATACGGGTACAGATACGGACACGGGCACCGACTCCGATCTCTACGTCATGGGAGTGATGGGGAATGATTGCGACTCCAGGTGTGGGTCGCTGGGTCTGACCTGCGCCGGTTACGGCACCGTGGGGCTCGATTGTGGTGCTCACGCGATGGACGCCAATTGCTCCACTTCCGGCTACTGGATCTGGCGGGACTTCTCAAGCGTGCAGAGCTGCTACAATTCATGGGGCACCTCGGACGCGTGCACCAATAACTACAACGTGTACAACACCTTCTGCTGTCACTGTATTTGAGTCTACGGGCAGGGGTTGGAGTCGTCGTCCCAGGTGTTCTGACATTCGGTAGCGTCGCCGCAAAGATCCACGACCAGGGAGACATCAGTTATGTTGATGTACGTGTTCTTGTCGACATCTGCGATGGGGTCGTATGTAGGATCACCGCAGCTCACTCCGAATAGTCCCAGTACGTAATCCAACAGATCCTGACAGACGTTCGGGTAGCAGGGACAATTGTCGGTATCACTCCAGCAATCGGTATCGTCGCAGTCCTCCAGCGTATCCAGGTCATTATCAATATCGTCATCGCAAATCTCGGGCTCGGAGTCGGTATCGGTATCCGTGTCTGAGTCAGTGTCGGTGTCAGTGTCTGAGTCGGTGTCCGTATCTGAGTCGGTGTCAGTGTCTGAGTCGGTGTCCGTGTCGGCGTCAGTGTCGGCGTCCGTGTCGGCGTCGGTGTCCGCGTCAGTGTCGGCGTCCGTGTCGGCGTCGGTGTCCGCGTCGCCCGAGCCCTGTATGAAAGAAGGTCCGTCGTCGCTGCACCCGGTGAGTAATGCCACCAAGAGAGCGAGCATCACCGTTGGTAGTGAAATCCAGTTGATGCGTTTCATGATTCCCTCCTCGATCATCATTTTAGCACGAGGCGGGCAGCGTAGATCGGAAAACGTCCTGGAAATGAGTCCGGCGTCCCCGGCAGAAGTATTCATGGAAGAAGGACGTACGTTTTGAGCCGAAAATGTTTCGCGATCACTCTAAATGTTCAAGTAAATGCAACTTGTGGAGGTATGCGATGCGAAACGACTTTTCTTACAGACTGACCCTGCTGCTCACCATGTCCATCCTGTTACTCACGATGTTCGGGATGGGTTGTGAGGGGTCGAATACTGGAGCTACCGCCGGCGATTCCGATGCTGACACCGACACGGACACTGACGCCGACACCGACAGCGACACCGATAGCGATACCGACACCGATACCGGCTACGACGGCCCGTCCATCCCGCCCACCTGCGCGGATGCGGCGCAATCCAAGACCTCGGTCGGCTGCGAGTTCTACACCGCTGACCTGGACAACTACAGCGACAGCGATGGAGAGACCTACGCCATTGTGGTGTCCAACCCCCACGAGGACAAGGACGCCGATGTGGTGCTCGAGCACGGCGTCGCGGGGAATATCTACTCTGTAACGCTTACCCCCGGGGAACTGCACGTGATCGAGGCCACTTGCGAGTCGGGCTGCCTGCTCACTCCGCAGCAGGTTGAGGTTCAGGGAATCGGCGTCGGCTCGGGCTTCCGCCTCAGCTCAGACGTGCCGATCACGGCCTATCAGTGGAACCCCTACGGCATCGAACTGTTCAGCACCGACGCCTCGTTGCTGATTCCAACCACCACCCTGGACGGCACCTATATCGCCGCAGTCTGGGGCGACGGCGCAGGCAGCTCGTCGCTCACCGTGGTGATCACCGAGGACAACACAACTCTCACCTTCATCCCCACCACCGACGTGCCGAGTCTGGGCGGCGTAGGCCCGATCTCCTCGGGAAACCAGAGCGTCGGTTACACGCTTCAAGAATACGACGTAATCTCCCTCTCGCCGCTGAACCACAACGGGGATCTCACCGGCACCGTGATCCAGGCGGACAAGCCGGTGGCGGTGTTCGGCGGACACACCTGCGCCAACGTGCCGACCTCTTCCTACGGCACCTGCGATCACGTGGAGGAGCAGATACTGCCGTTGACCGCATGGGGCACCAGCACCGTGCTCGCGAGGCACGCCGATCGTCAGGACTGCTCGGAAAATATGGTGGCCTGGCGGATCGTCGCCGGGGCCGACGACATGACGGTCACCTTCGATCCTCCCGCCCCCGCGCCCATCAACGGGTCCTACACGTTCGCCCAGCAGGGCGAGCAGCTGACCTTCGGGAGCGACATGGACCACTTCGTCGAGGGGATCCTCAATAATCCATCCGATCCGTCCGAGCCCGAGGCATCGTTCTTCGCCTACCAGATGATGACCAGCTGTCTATACTCCGACTGCTTCGATGTCGAAGGCGATCCGATGATGCTCCAGTCCGCGCCGGCGGGACAGTTCCTTGATCGCTATGTGTTCACCACCGACGACGTGTTCGACTTTGCCTACGACCACATCATCATAGTGCGCTGGGGGAACACCGATGTGACCCTCGACTGCCTCGGCGTGATTCCCAACTCCGAGTTCGAGCCGGTGGGAAGCAGTAACTGGCAGACGGCGCGGATCTTCATCGACAACCCGGAGAACTCCACCGGTTGTCTCGACGGACCCCACGTGCTCACCGCCACCGCCCAGGTCGGCCTGTCGGTAGTGGGGAGCGACCACGCCAACTCGTACGGCTACCTCGGTGGAGTTGGAGTGCGGTCGATCAACCCCGCCCCGGTCATCGAGTGATGTAGCTAGATCACTCGAGCGCAGCGGACATAATTGTAAATGCCGATGTAATCACCCTGGGGACCAAATCCACATTGCCACTGAGCTGAACTCGGATCTCCCGACTTGGGGTCACTTCGCTGGCAGCCCGGAGCATGGGCATCTATCCAGGTCGTTCCACCGTCCATGGTACCGAGACCTTTTCCGAAGGCGATGTACGCGGCCTTGTCACCCGAGAGCATCGAGACGGGCGGCGCGTACTCCACATGGGTGGTGCTGCTCCAGAAGTAGGGGTATGCGCTGAAGGTGCCGCCGTTGCAGTAGTCCGGCCGTTGCACGGCATC
>JAUVAN010000100.1 GCA_030591725.1 Deltaproteobacteria bacterium | reverse complement strand
GTGATGAGCTGCATACGGTGAAGGCGGTCGCGGAGGGGTATGAGTCCCTCGAAAAAGATGTGAATTTCGACAAGACCAAGGAAGTTAAGTTCGACCTGATGATGATTGTTGCGCTCGAGAACGAAACGGATGAAGAGGGCGTCAAGGAAGATGACGTGGAGGAGATAGTGGAGCCCGAGCCAACAGTCGTGCCGGTTCCAGAGCCCGTGGCACCACCTGTTGTGAAGCCCAAGCCGAAGCCGAAGCCGATAGTAAAGCCGAAGCCGAAGCCGAAGCCCAAGCCCAAGCCGACGGGCAAGCCCAAAAAGAAAAAAGGCGGATTTGATACATCAAATCCGTATGGTTAGTCTCATGCGAATCGGAGGGAGCTCGATGAAACGTTACCTTGCATTGTTTACGGTTCTTGCGATCTTCACGACCCTGTCATTGCCTGTTGCGGCGCAGAAAGCCAAGGCGAAGAAGGCGTTCGACAAGGGTGTTGTTGCAATGGAAGATCACGACTACAAAAAGGCGTTGCAGTCTTTCGAAGTTGCCTACGAGGCGGCGCCTCACTGGATGGTTCTGGCGCACATCGGCAATTGCCAGGCCAAGTTAAACAACCCGGTCAAATCTATCGTCGCCTACGAGCAGTTCATCAAGGATGGTGGTGATGACATTGATCCCGACGAGCGCAATGCCGCCCGAAAGAACCTTCGGGAACAGCGAAAGAAGGTGGGAACCCTGTTCCTGCTGGTCAAACCGAAGTCGGCCAAGGTGAACATAGATGGTGAGTCCATCGGGAATCCGCCATTCGAGGAGATCCTGCTCAAGGCCGGTCCTCATCATATTCTCGTGATCCGTGGCGACGATGAAGAAGAAAAAGACATCAGCATCTACTCGGGCAAGGAGTTGACTGTTCGGATGTACCCGAAGGACGATTCCCTCGTGGCAGTCATTGCGCCGAAGCCCAAGTCGAAGCCAAAGACGCAGTCGACGGAGCCGGAGCCCGAGCCGGAGCCGGAGCCTGAGCCCGAGCCCGAGCCGGAGCCCGAGCCGATCGAGGCCGTGCTGATGGTAACCACAGACGTGGATCCGGCCACTGTGATTCTCGATAGCGAGGAGCGTGGAGAAACTCCGTTCGAGGAGGACTTGATGGCCGGTGCGTACAATCTCGAGGTGGGCGCCGAGGGTTACATGCCCTACGCCGAAAACATCACGATCACCGGCGGCATGGTGAATACCTACCATGTGTCTCTCGTTGGAGAGGACGAGAAGCCGAACCCACTTTCGGTACCTTTCTTCGTGGCGGTGGGAGTTGCCGGAGCCGGTTTGATCATGGGCGGAATCGGGTGGGGCGTGTACGGTACCAACAAGTCGTCTGCCGATAACTACGGTTCGGAACTCGACAATCTGATCAACCCCGACGACAACGATCCATTCAACTGGAATGTGGATTGCCCCGACGGTGTGGTGCTGACCCCCGGTACGGCTCATGACTACTACTGTCGTAACGAGTGGGAGCGCAGGGAGTACGAGAACAAGGCCAAGACCGGTCTGGGTCTCGGCATCGCCGGAACCTCCATATTCGTGATCGGCGGTACCATGGCCGCCCTCTTCTACTTCAAGCCGGAACTGTTCTTTGGTGCAGAGAGTGATGCACAGATCATCCTTACCCCCATCGCGACAGGCGACCAGACTGCCCTCATGCTCAGCGGTCGATTCTAAACTATTTCCAATTTTTCAGGCGCGCGCATGGCCTTAGTTGACTTCGATGATCACGCTGCTGCGGTCGATCTCTTCGAGTTCGGTGAACAACTCCGTGCACTCCGCTTTATCCTTGAAGTGATCAGCCAGAAAATCGGCTGCTTCGCCGAGGGCCGCGCTGTATGAGTCCCTCTCCTGGGATTTGGCAGCGAGACGTTGCCTGCCCGCCTCGAGGTCGTTGTCAACGGAGGAGGGATGGTTCTCGAGTTGTTCTCGATACTCGGACAACTGCGCTTCGATCTGCGCAATATCATTGTTCCACTTGTTGATTTTGGCTTCGACCTTGGTCACCGCCTCGGCGCGACTCTGTCTGCGTGCTGCAGCGGATCCGGCCGTCTCGTACGCTTTGCGCAGCCCTTCGGTCATTTCGTCCCGGCCCTTGTCGATGGAAGCTATGATCTTCCGGGATTCGTTGAGCTCGTGACTGGCTTTGTTGTAGTCGTCTTTGAGACGGTTGAGGTCGACCGTTGCAGCCGCCACCTCGCGCCTCAACCTGGATTGCTCGCGCGAAAGATCCTCGATCTTGCGGCCGATCTGGGCAGTGAAATCTCGTCCTTTGCGCTGGAGATCGTCGTTTTGCTTGGCCTGCACTTGAAGTTCCCCGGCCAGCCTGGTGGATGCCGCGACAAGGCGCCAGATGCTTTCGATGGATTCCATGACCCTTGAGGGTCCGCCGCCCGGGTATGAGGTAGCGACCATCCTGCCGAAAATCGTGGCCTTGAGAGCCCATGTAGCGACATCGTTGAGGCCGGCGGCCAGGATGCCGAGACTCGGATTGCCAGCGGCCCTTCTTTCCGGATCGGATATCTCCCACGGTGAGACCGGCGCGATTCTTCGTTGCAGAGTCTTGAACTCCTCGAGCAGATGATGGGCGTCACGAAAACGCTTGGTGAGGTCCTTTTCGAGCAGGGTCATGATTATTCGTTCGGCCCTCGGGTCGATATTCTTCTGGAACGTCTGCGGAGAAGGCGGGATTGATTTCTTGTGGCTTTCTATATAGCCGTCACGATCTCTTGCGAGGAATGGTAGCCGGCCGGTGAGCATCTCGTAGAAGATGACACCGATCGAATAAAGATCGGATTGGGGTGTCGCGTCCTCGCCGTGGGCCTGTTCGGGGGACATGTACTCCGGGGTGCCGAACACCGCGCCCTTGGCCGCCAGGCGTCCATCCTGGGAGAGGCGTGCCAGCCCGAAGTCGATGACCTTGACGAAGTTGCGACGACCGCTCTTGTTGATGAGAAAGATGTTGTCCGGCTTGATGTCCCGGTGAACGACGCCCAGATCGTGGCCGCGCGCAAGAGCCGCCGTCATCTGCTCCAGTATGTCGATCGAGACCGCAAGATCCATGGGCCCCCTGGCGATGAGGCCTGAGAGGCTATCGCCGATCAACAGCTCCATTATCAGATACGCAAGGCCGTCTTCCGTCTCCCCGAAATCGTTGATTTCAACGATGTTGGCGTGATTGATACGGTTGGCTGCGCGTGCTTCCCGGAGGAACCAGGCCCTGAAGTGTTCCTCTCCGCGACGCTCGGGTTGGAGGATCTTGATAGCTACAACGCGGTCGATGAGCAGGTGCCTGGCCCGATATACGGCACCCATTCCACCCACGCCCAGGCGAGATTCGAGGCGATATCTATCCGCAACAACACGACCCAGTAATCGGTCTTTCATAGGTTTTTCTCGTTCAGCAACTGCAATTTTTTCATCTAGAGATTATCGAGGAGGAACTTCGCTAACAACTCAGTGTCCTCCGAATCTCCATCTTCCCCAGCTTGAGTCATGACGGCGCCGGAAATATCAGCGCTTTTCATCGTGATTTTCGATACCACTTCCACAATGGGCTCCCCCGTGAACCCCGGAACGACCTCGTAGGCCGAATCTTCTATCAGCACCGAGTCCATGTAATGCTCGGCCCCCATATCTATAAGCGTCTCCAGTTCCTTGACCCGTCCCACGAGCTTGTGGGGGTCGCTTCCGTCGCCCACGTCGGCAACGAAATGAACTGCCTGAGAGAGCTTGTAGCGATGACCCTCATCGACAATCTTCAATATGTTGTCTTCGATGGCGGCCTTCTCTTCGACGATCCAGGTGTCCATCGTTTCTTGCGGCCAAAAAAGTCGGTTGCTGCCCATCATTCGTTCCTCAAAAAACCGTGAGTCTCATTACATCTGATAATGAATGAATGTTACAGAGGACTGAACCGACCGTCAAACGGCCTTGTGACGAAATTACATTTCATTGGTTCGTTTGGCGTCGCCGATCTCGTTCTCGATCAATTTTCGCAAGCCGTCTTCCATGTTTAAAGGAGAGATGACCCGTTCGAGGTTCTGAGAAAAGATCCACAGCGTATCGAAGGCTCTTCGGTCAGGGTCCACGCCCTGCGCGTACACTACTTCCCTCGGGTCGATCTCCTGGAGAATCAGATCATCCCCGGGGTATTCCACCACCACGACGCGGGTTCCATTCAGCGTTCGGCTAAAGTCCGGCTCCATGTCCCCGATGAGGTCGCCGACAATCTTGTCGAGGGTCCCTGCTTCCAGGGCCCACGGAACTCTCGGCAACTTGAGGTCCAGCTCTCTCGTTGCGAGGAAGGCGATCACGGCATCTATTCTTCTTCCTTCTTCTCTCGCGATCAATCCACTGCAATACCAGGTGTCTGAAATGTCGGGATCCAGCTTCAGCGAGCGATCGATAAGCGCCTTTGCCTCACCGAGCTCACCCAGGTCCAGAAGTATCCGACCCAGGACCGTCTGATATGCCGCAGGCAACGAATCGATATCGTCGATCTGGCCGATCCGCTCACGGGCTATCTCTTCGCGCCCTGTGAGGAGCAAGGCATCCACCTCCACCAGCGTCGCATCGGCGAGTTCCTGAGTCGAGAGGTCCATTTCGGCGGCCCGTCGACACAGCCGGATCGCTTCATCGGGATCGGCGTCGGGATGCACGAGCAGCTCTGCGGCGTTGAGGATCGGCTCCAGGTACCATTCGTCCAGATCGATGGCCGTTCTGTAGCTCTCCAGCGCGTTGTCAAAGTCCCCGCCCATGGCATGAACGTAGCCGATGAGGTTGTAAACCTCCGGATTTTCCGGCGAGATTTCCAGAGCCTGGTGGGCTGCGGCCAGCGCGAGGGTCACCTTTCCTCGCGTCACGAGATCCAAGCTCCTGTCCATGTGGGCGGAAAACCTGTCCATTGTTACCGGTCTCCTTGGGGCCTGTTCCAGCAGGCACCTAGCCGGACTAGATAGTGCATGGCTCGATGTCGGTCAACTCGATTGATATGAATTGAACTCAAGGCTGACGAGCACGTTCGATGGCTACGCGGATGGCGGGGGGGAGGTAGATTTCGGATAGATCGAGCACGGCCAGAGCGCCGGCGAGGACGTCGCAACGATCTTCGGGCCCCAGCTGATCGTGGATGATGATGATCTTGAGGTCGTGAAGACGGCACAGGCCTCCCCTGGAAGAGCCGGCGTCGTCCCTGGATATCAGGTCTTCGTAGCGCACCTCGATGCCCAGCTTCGTGGCCGCTCCCTCCAGCAACGACAGGAGGTTTTGCGGATCGTGCTTTTTCACGGATCGAGGTCTGAAGGATCCACTCGCGGTTTACGCCCGAAAACGGTTTCGAAACGTTCGACGAAGCGGTCCTTTCCGCACAGGAGAAGTGCCCCGAGGGGCATGGCTTTGGTGACCTCACGCCCGATACTGGTGGCGAGATCCCTGATGTCCCACTGGGCGTGCGAGTCTTCCCGCAGCCTGGCAAAGTGATACAGATCCCGCAGGTTGGTGGTCATAATGACGCGTCGGCGATGGGAGTTCGTCAGCACGTACGGCGCAGCTTCCGGATTCATTGTGGCGAGATCGTGAAATACCACCTCAACTCTGTCCGCGAATTTTCGCAGATCGTCCTCGAAGCCGCATTCGACAATGGAGGGCGGCACGGTGAGTCCGAGATCCGGATCATAGGCGCATACCGATTGGGATGTCATGCGATGGCGCTTGAGCTGGGCAAAGCAAGCGGCGCAGACAGTGAGCTCGAACGTGAGGCTCACGTGTTCGAATTCCCGGCCGGGGTTGTCGAAGAACTCCATCCGGCGCATGGCCGCCTCGAAAAGGCCCGCGAGTTTCTCTTTGTTCAGGTTGGAGGCTGTGGCCCGGCAGGCTTCGAATGAATGTCCTGAAGCCCTGGCCAGCATCGCCGCTGCGACAATATCGTCCGGGTTCCTGGGGCTTTCCACCAGGCGCACAGGGTCTTCTTCGCCCGTGGCGCCCCTTTCCTCACCAAGGATTTGCTTCGCCAGATCTCTCAGTTCCGCTGCCGTTTCCAGATCGAACGATGAGGCCTTTGTGAAGAGTAACACCGAGGGAGCGATGGCGGCGGCTCGTTCGTGGAGAAGCTCTCCGAGTTCACGCAGTTCGGCCAGTGGGGACGCGGCCATCCTCCTGACAATGAGCTCCAGGTTACGGGCGTTGGCGGTGAAGCCGAGCTGGCCGTTGGTCGCGAGGATCGTAACGTACCTCGCGTCTTCTTTTGCCCATCCGCTCAGCAGCCTGCGACCGGATTTCTTTGCTGTGAGCTCCGGATGGCGTTTCTCGAGGCGTTCGAGGAGAGTGTGGTTGAATTTCTTGTAGAGTTCGGCCTGATCCGCCACGATCTCGCACAATTTGGCTTCGAACGGAGTGTCCCGTATCTCGTCCGGTATCACGAAATCGTGATCCAGCGTGATGTACCGCTGGCTCTTTTCTGTAAACGAGCAGAGACGAAAGTGTTCGAGTTCCTCGATCGCCAGCCTGGATATTCCGAGTAGATCGAAGTTGAAGACCGCATGCTCCGCCACCGAGTGGTGGCCCATCCCGAAGATGATGCTACGGTTGGATTTTCTTGCTTTCTCAACCTGTTCGAGGGCCTCGCGCCGAAGCTCGCCCACGGGTCTGGGATCGCGGCTGATCCGAGCGTAGGCGGCGCAGAGCACCTCCGGGGTCAGTCGATCGGGGGAGATGCCCGCCTTCCGCGCCTCCTCGAGCACATTCGAGTCAATGTTGTATCCGGCAAGAACGACTCTCATGGCAGCTGTGCCTCCTTCAAGAATAGGCCCCGGGGAACTCTAGCCAACCTGACGGTTCATCGCAACAGCACGATTCACGCGACAGAATATAATCAATGTGTTAAGGGCTCTTTTTTTTGGAGGAATGGAATGCTGCTGCCAATAAATCCTGTGCACCCGGAGCCTCGCAAGATACGCATGGCGGTGGATGCCCTCATGCGCGGCGGGGTAATTGCGTATCCAACTGGAACAGTTTTCGGCTTCGGCGCCGATCTGCTCAACAAGAAAGCGGTGGAGAAGGTTTACCGGATCAAGGGCGCAAAGAAAGACAAACCGTTCTCGTTTCTCTGCGCGGATCTATCGCAGATAGCCCAGTACGCTCGCGTCTCCGACGGGGCATACCGTATCATGCGTCGACTGGTTCCCGGTCCGTACACCTTTGTGCTCGAGGCCACCAGGGAAGTACCTCGGCTCTGCATGAGCAAGCGCAAGACAGTGGGAATAAGGGTTCCCGATCACCCCGTCGCCCTGGCGATCCTCACGGAGTTCGGGCGCCCGATCATTTCCACCTCGGCGAAGCGCGACGACGATGACGACGACGACTGGATACCGAACGACCCCGAGGAGATCAGCCTCAAGTTCAAGCAGCTCGACATGGTGATCGACGCGGGAATGGGCGGCCTCAACCCGTCCACAGTGCTGTCGTTCAATGACCACGGTGGGATCGAGGTCATCAGACAAGGCGCCGGTTCGGTTGATGGGATCTTGTAACCCCCTCAGGGATTGAGTTCGTCGAGGTCGAGGTTTCCCATCTTTGTTGCCGGCACGCGAAACACAACGGTCACGTCGCTTTGTGAATCTCCGTGAGTCCAGTAGTAGGCCACGTACCCGGTCAACAGCCGCTGCCTGATCGGCGGCGGGCCCTCGATGGACAACAGATCGGTTCCTAGCGGGACGGCCAACACCGTGCGGGCGATCGCTTCGCGCCCGGTGACAGGCGGGAGGGGAAACGAGAGGGTTCTCATTCCGTCCTTTTTCTCTTTCGGAAGATCGCTGCGTGCGGTCAGTGCGGCGGAGGCTACAGCGCCTACAGGGATGGATTGTCTCAACGAGGCGTCGACCCGGGTTCCCTGATAACCATGGGCGGTTTTCGACGCGAGAGCGACCCTGTCCACAGATGCCGAGACACACAGATCCGTCGTCGAGAGTGTCTTCTTTCCGGGAAACCAGAATCGAATCGAATCGAGCCACATTGTTCCCTGGACCTTTTTTTGTTTGTGAATTTTTATCCGATCCACATCGATCTCGTACACGGTCACAGCGACCTTGGGCGTCGTATGTTTTTTATCGGGAGAGGTGACCTTCCCCTGTTTGGCGGGGCATATGGGCGTCGGGGTAATTTTTTCACCGAAAGCGGACAGGGGGCGCCAGGGCACGCCCGCGTCGATCTGGGCCATGATATCGTCGTGCCACATTCCCATGTTCTCATCGGAGAGCATCACCAGGCATCCTCCTGCTGCACACATGCTTCCAGGTGTGCAGTCGCCGTTGGATTCGCACCCGCGTGCTTTATCGGTTTTGGATTCGCCATTCCGTAACAGAATGATCATGACGATAACGACCACCACAACCACTGAAACCATGAATATCAGCAGCTTGGGTGTCAGGGAATTACGTTGTTTCCCCATTCTAACGGTATCTCGACCCATCAGGTGGCCTCCTCCTCGTGGCCAAGATTTGTCATTGTCCCTTTCCTTATTCCAATACTTTCGGTAAATAGTGTCAATTCGGATGTTGGTAGAAAGGCCACCATGAAGGAAATACCAGACAGGCACTTCTTCATCACGTTCATCATGCTGGCAGTGCTCCTCCCGAGCTGGACCGTGTTCGCGCAGGATCCGGCGCCGAAGGATAACAGCGCACCACCGGTACCACCACCGCCGCCCGATGGGCCTTCCGACGTTCCGCCCCCGCCGCCGGATGCCGGCGCTCCGCCGGCGAAGTACAAGTCGGACAAGACCGCGACGTGGGGGACCACGAAGACCGCGCCCACGGAACAGACCGCACCCACGGTGCTGGTATCGCCTGCCGAAGAAGCCAGGAAGAAGAAAGAGGCCGAGCAGAAAAAGAAGGAAGCTGCCGAGCTGAAGAAAAAATGCGACGACTTGAAGAAGGCCGGCAAGGAGTTGACTGACGATTGCAAGGCCGCCGATCTGGAGATAGTTTTTCAGGGCGCCGTCAGAAGACCCACAAAACCGTTGAAATCCGTGGTCCAGGCGAGGGATGTCGAGTCCGACAAACTACACGAGAAGAGCATCACGTACACAAAGGATCCGTATCTCCAAGACGACGGTGGGATCAGCGTCTGGGAGATAGCCCGCAGGGAGCCGCAACTCCTGCCGGAGTCCAGGGCCGGTTTCTTCTCGGTTGGGGCCAACGCGGGGTACCCGATGATGTTCGCCCGGGGATCGACGGTGAAAGGCATCTACAAACCGGTGATCGATTTTGCGGCCGAGGCGAGATACCAGATGTTCCGGATGCTGCAACTCGCCGTCGTCGCCGATTTCCATATGCTCAAGGGCGGATCGGTAGCCACCAAGGAAATAACACCGTCGACACTGTATCCCGACCAGGATCCGGCCAGCACGGTGCCGTTGAGGCATTCCCGCGATGTGGGCGCCATCGTCGAGAACTATGTGGGCTTCGGGCTGCGACCGACCGTGCGGTTCGACGTGGAGTACAGAGGGTTCGAGTTGTTCACGGGCGTCGGCTTCGGCTGGCACCTGTTTCATACGTCCGGCAAGTGGCGAACCAAGCTGCCCGAAGATGATCGGGCGAACATTTTCGACATCGACATGCAAGCAAGATGGCTCGGGGACGATGAGGCGTTCTACACGTTCAAGGCAACCGACAGCGGAGTCTACTCCGTATTCGAGTTGGCCTTACTCCGCCGCTGGCTCGACGGGAAGTTAGGCGCGGGTATCCTCATGAAATACACTTTGCCCCTCCACGGTACGGTGGAGCCCGACGTCACGGTCAAGGGGAGCTACGGGGTGGAGGCCCCCACATATAACTCCGAGTGGAAGGGATATACCACCGAGGAGAACGATTACGGGGACACTTTCATACGGAACTTGAGCACCATGAGCTTTCTTTCCTTCGGTCTGATCGCCGACTGGAGGTTTTAGAGATGAACGCGATGAAAGAATACAATCGGTTGGGAAAACCAACGATCACCGCCGCGATCATCATCATTGCATTCGCTGTTGTTCTCGATGCGCGGGACGGAAGAGCGCAGGATGCTCCGGATGTTCAGGTGGTTACCAGGCGAGCAGGAGATCCGGGGTTCAGGACGGATCTGGGGTTTCATCTGGCCATCGGCGGAAACAGCTGCATCGGCGGCGGCTCCGGCTACGCCAGTTGTTATGGCGCTGACGATTCGTGGGACACGAGCGTCGGAGTCTCGGGCGGTGTTCTGCTCAGACCGCTCAAGCTGTTCTCGGTGGGCATGGACATCACGTACGGGAGAATGCGTTACCACCAGATGACGGCCAACAAGTGGTCCGACCTGATCTTCGGGCCGGTCGCTCGTCTCCACTGGCCGGTTCATTTCAAGGGCCTTTACTTCGAGCCGAACATTGGTCTCCAGGTAGGGTTCGTCAAGGGGGTAATGTACGAGAACGAGAGCGCAAATCAGGATTCGCTCGATCGCGAGCACGTCCACATGGGCGCATTCCTTGCGCTCCCGTTCGGTCTGGATTTCTTTCCGATTCCCAAGCTGGGGTTCGGCCTGGAGTTCAGACTTATCAGAACCATCTACACGGAGGTCTGTTTCGAATCATCGGGCACCGTTGCCTGCCGTGGCATCAAAGACGAGGCGCTGACAGACCGATGGGACCTTGAGTTCGGCGGTGTTCCCGCGGACAAGGGGATCGAGAAATTTCCCATGAAACTTTTCTGGGGAGTTCATGGGTTGTACTATTTCTAGTTGATGCAACCCGAAAAAAACTCGCTCATAAAGACCATCAGCAACATCGCCCGGGCGACCGTTTTCCCGGGGGATATGGTCATCTCCAAAAGGCGTTTCGTCGGGATATATTCCATTCGTCTGATGTTTCTGGTGGGCCATCGACTCTGGAAGGATCGCTGCATGCGCCAGGCCGCCGCCCTCGCGTATCAGACCTTCCTCTCTCTGGTTCCACTGCTGGCCATCGCGCTCGCCGTGGCCTCGACTCTCGAGCTCGAACCATACATGGACAGAGTGAGCAGCGCACTGGAGGGCATCCTCCTGCCCGCCGCCGCCGCCGACGCCGGACAGCACATCCGCGATCTGGTCACTTCCATAAAGCCAAAGACGCTGACAATCTTTGGAGGCATCACGCTGGTGTTTCTGGCGATGACCCTGTTGTTCAACGTGGAACAGATCACAAACGACATCTTCCGGTGCCCCAGGTCCCGCAAGTTCTGGTTGAGGATCCTGACCGGGCTCGCCTTGCTCATCTTCGCCCCCCTGGCGGTGGGGCTCTCGTTCTATTTCACCGGAAAGTTATTCTTCCTTCCCCATGCGGCCGCTGTCGTGCTGCCGTTTGTCTTCACCGTAACGGCCCTTTTTCTTTGCTACTGGAGGCTTCCCCATAGAAAAATTCTGATGCGTCATTCCCTGGTCTCGGCCCTGACGGCCGGGTTGATCTTCGAGGCGGTGAAGATGGGTTTCGCCCTGTACGCGCGGCACCTGGGGGTCACCCTCTCTTATGTCTACGGTACGATGGCCATCCTGCCCCTGTTCATGATCTGGGTATACCTGGCCTGGCTCATCTTCC
>JAUVAN010000506.1 GCA_030591725.1 Deltaproteobacteria bacterium | reverse complement strand
GTCCGCAGCCGACGGCCTGCAGGAGTTGGGATGACCTCCCGGATCACCTGCGGGACACGACATTGACGGGAAGACCGCCAGTCCGAAATTGATCAGCCCGGAACCCATGTTGGCGGCGACCACGTCCTCGATGGCGGACGCTGTAACGGCGGCGTAGGTATCGTCCGAGGGAGGGCTGGGATCGATCTCGTTATCGGCCATCGATTTGGACCGATCCAGCAGGATGAGCATATTGATGGGATTGTACGACACCTCCCACGGTATATCCGCGCAGGAGGGATCGCTATCACCATCGGTGTCGCCATCGGTGTCGCCATCGGAATCCGAATCGCCATCGGTGTCGCCATCGGTGTCGCCGTCGGTGTCCGTGTCCGTCCCGCCGTCGAGAACAAGAGAGTTGCCACCGCTATCCTCGCAGGCGCAAACGCAGACCAACATAATTATCGGAATCACAAACTTCTTCCACATACCGCGACCTCCCTTGCCCAATTGTGGCAATCAGGAAAATGCTCACTTCCATGTGAGCTGTAGAAATAACATGTAAACCTACTTTTAGATTACCGTAGCAACCTCATGTTACGATATCATTTTAAGAAAAAAGGTGGAAGAACGATGAAAAAGACCGTTTTGGGTGTGGAAAAACTGAAAAATAACCAGGGAAAACTGGTCGCCGGCAGGCGTATCGGGCTCGTTGCCCACCCCGCCAGCGTTACGTCGCCTTTCGAACACACCCTTGATGTCCTTCTGGAGCTCGGCGCGAGGATGGAGGTACTTTTTGGCCCGGAGCACGGATTTGCGGGCGAGGCTCAGGACATGGAGCCGGTAGACGGTATAGCCAGAGGTCCCCATGGATTACCCCTTCGCAGTCTTTACGGCGCGACAGAATCGACTCTCGCACCCTCCGCAGATCAGATCTCCGGCCTGGATGCGCTGGTCGTCGATCTGGCCGATGTGGGTTCCCGATACTACACTTTTGTGTGGACCTCCGTCCTGTGTCTGAGAGCGTGTCACCGGGCGGGAGTGGAGA
Source organism: Deltaproteobacteria bacterium (assembly GCA_030591725.1). Classification (GTDB taxonomy): domain Bacteria; phylum Myxococcota_A; class Polyangia; order JAAYKL01; family JAAYKL01; genus JAUVAN01. The sequence goes on along the minus strand of JAUVAN010000506.1, from coordinate 640 downwards.
TGATCCTCACCGATCGGCCGAACCCCATCGGCGGCGAAAAGGTGGAGGGCGGCTTGCAGAAACCCGGGTTCACTTCCTTCGTCGGGCTGGTCCCGGTGGCGAATCGTCACGGGTTGACCGTTGCGGAGCTGGTGCAAATGGTAGCCGACCGCGAGGGCATGACCGACGTCCTGACAATCGCCCCGATGGACGGCTGGGAACGCTGGATGCATCACGAGGACACCGGCCTTCCATGGATACTTCCCTCGCCAAACATGCCCACCGTGGATACGGCGATCGTGTATCCCGGCATGTGCCTGCTGGAGGGAACGACCGTGTCCGAAGGCCGTGGGACCACCCGGCCGTTCGAGATCTTCGGCGCCCCGGGAATCGACGGAGTCGCGCTCGCTCGCACATTGACCGACATGAAACTGCCGGGGGTACGCTTCAGGCCGCTTTCCTTCAAACCTTCTTTCCACAAGCACGCGGGGAGGATCTGCGGCGGTGTTCAGATACACGTGGTCGATCGAAAATCATTTCTTCCGTATCGAACCGGCATCGCAGCGCTTGTTGCGCTCAACCGGATACTGGAGCCCCGCCTTGAATGGAGAATCGACCCATATGAGTTCGTGACGGACATCCCCGCGATCGATCTGTTGAC
>JAUVAN010000023.1 GCA_030591725.1 Deltaproteobacteria bacterium | reverse complement strand
TTGTCCACGAGGCTGCGTGAAGCAAACCTCGGTCTGGATTTCTACCCCGTCGATATACTCACGTTGAGCGCGGAGTACCGGCACGCCGATCCGACCCTCTACCTGTCGCACATGTCCATTTTCTCTGTCTTCTCGATGGAGGAGTATGATTCGGTAGGCGGCACGGTGCGTCTCAAGCCACTCGATTGGTTGGGTATGCACGTCGGGTATCATCAGCATTTCTACAGCTTCATCGAGGATGTTTCGGATGGAGTCGACGTTCTGTACGATGATGAAATCGAACTGGGATACGAGGTGCACGCTGGTGTTTCAGCAAACTTCGGGATGCAACAAGCCGGGCTTGTGTTGCTCGATTACCGCCGCCTCGGTGGGGACGAGCAGGGCATACACCAACTCAGGCTCGGAACGATGATTCCCCTCGGGATGCCGGAACTGCGGGCCTCCGCCAATATCTACCTGGATTTCTATGACCAGGAAGTCAACGAGGCAGATGTCGGGTTCCTCAGCGATCTGGGCCTTTTCTACGGCAACGACACAATCGAAGCCGGTGGTTCCGTGGCCGCAGGCGCCAATCCTTACGCGCAGCACGAAGTCAGAGGCATGTTGAAGTTCAATTACAACTTTGATGTCAGCTTCGTAGAGCGGAGGCAGCCATGAGGATGAAAAATCTCGACAGAAGTCTGATATTCCTCGCCAGTGTGGCCCTCGTTGCAGCCTGTACGGCCGCAAACCAGAACGGTCGTGACACAATTGTCTTCTCCCATCACGTTCACGCAGAGCAGGGAATGGAGTGCGGCGATTGCCACGGGGACGTCAACAAGGACGCCGAACAGAAAGTGTACGCCTTCCTCAAGATGGAAGGATGCGCGGATTGCCACGATATCGAGAGCGAGGACAATTGCTCCAAGTGCCATACCAACGCAGAAGAGCCGGACACCTACGACAGACCCGAGCCGACGCATATCATCTTCTCGCATCAGCTTCACGAAGATCGATCATCCGATTGCGCGGACTGTCACGCCGACGCGGCGCATGCGGCTGACATCTCTCCGAAGAACAGGCTGATTCCACAACACGTGGAGTGCAATGCCTGTCACCAGGAGGACATGGATTCCGGACGCTGCCAGCTCTGCCATGATCGATTGGATCTCAACAAGCGCAAGCCGGAGACCATCTACTCTCACGAGGAAGGGTTCTTCAAACGGCACGGACTCAAGGCGGCGGCGGGAGAAGCTGAACAGTGCGCGATCTGCCATGATCAGTCATTCTGCGGTGATTGTCATAACAGGACAATGACAGTACGTCCCTCACTGAGATTCCCCGAGCGCGTGGACAGGAACTTCATTCACCAGGGTGACTGGATGTCCCGCCATGCCATCGAGGGTCGTATCGGGGACACCGGTTGCATGAAGTGTCACGGCACATCATTCTGTTCTTCGTGCCACGAGCGCAATGGGATCGGCGGCCATCTCGGAATGCGCAACCCGCATCCGGCCGACTGGATGGCCCCTCGTACGGCGACATCGCACAGCCGCGCTGCAAGGCGCCGGATCATCGAGTGCGCGTCCTGTCACGACCAGGGTTCGAGTTCCAATTGCCTCCATTGCCACAGCGGCGGCGGCGTCAACCCGCATCCCCCGGGCTGGAAATCTCCGGTACCGCGGAGCGAACGTACGACGCACAAGATGTGCAGGATCTGTCACAGCATCTAATTGGCAAGCGTCCTTTAACGACAAACAATACGTAAACAAAAAGCATTAACGGTCCTGCTTGACTGCGGCCCCTTCGGGGTCCTCGTCGACGCGGCCGGAAAAATCCAGCCCGCTGGATTTGTTACGACAACGCGTTCGGAGGCCCTACTCAGGATCTTACGAGTTGTGCTATCATTCCAAAGCAACACAGCTTTTCAAGAGGTGCTTCATGGCGTTTAAAACGGGGTTATTGATCTCGGCACTTATGATGGCAGGCGGGCCGGCGGTATCGGATTCGACGGATCTGGAAACAATCAGGAGAAAGATCGAGACGGAGGGGATGCACTGGATCGCCTCGCAGACCTCCATGTCGGCTCTGCCAGAGCACGAGCGTCGCGCCAGGGTAATGTCTCCCGCAATTGTAACTCCGGACGATGGGACTCTTCCCCCAGTATACAATGGTTGGCAAACAATCGACGTGCATCCGAACGCGCCGGTTGTGGACGTGCTTGCGGATCGGTTTTCATGGGCGGACGTGGCCGGCGATGATTGGACCACGCCGGTGAAGGACCAGGGGCAGTGCGGGTCCTGCGCGGTATTTGCCGCCACAGCTGTCACCGAGGCCAGGGCCAATGTCTCCGCAGGGGATCCGGATCTCGATCTGAACCTGGCGGAGCAGAATCTCTTGTCATGCACTACCGGATCCAGTTGTGAGACCGGAACATGGGATACGAATCTGTTTGTTTCAACTCTCCGCGATGACGGTATCCCGGACGAGTGGTGCCACCCCTATACCGAGTCCACCGGCAACTGTGCCGACGCCTGTGCCGACGCCGGCGACAGGAAATTCTACATTGTGGGCGGCGGCTGGGTTCCATCGGCGGGTTGGCTCACCGTGGCCAGCGACGAGGATATAAGGACAGGTCTGATCTCTGGTCCGGTGTACGCAAACATGATGGTGCCGGATGATTTCTTCTACTACTCCAGCGGCGTGTACGAGGGGAGCGTCGCAATCATGGCCTGGCATACCGTCGCAATTGTAGGGTGGGACAACCACTCGAGCGATTCAACACCGGCAAGCTGGATCGTGAAGAACAGCTGGGGTACGGGGTGGGGCATGAACGGGTTCTTCGAGATCAAGAGAGGTGACGCCACGGGAATCGGATCCCAGGCGACAGTGCTCGAAGTGGACTCATCGGTCATCGAAAACGTCATGTGCGCGATAGAGGCTCCGGCTCTCGTGCAGGTGGATGACGGTAGCGGTGATGTGGTGCAAGGCGGTCTATCGTTAGATCTATGTTCGGGTGACGGACCCATGTCATTCCAGGTGGAACCCATCGGTGGACTGGCTTCGTGGCTGGCGATAACGCCCATCGCGGGTCAGGTCTCTTCGGGGAACGTAACGACGCTGGACCTGTCCTATTCCGAGGCGGATTTTTCCGGAACGGGAACCCAGCATCAGGATCTGGTGATCGTGGGAGAGGATGGCCACGCGCGCATGGTCTCGATTGGATTTGAAGTTGCAGCCGGCGATGCCGACACCGATGCGGATGGTGACACCGATTCCGACACGGACGGGGATACGGACGGCGAACCCGATTCTGGGGCGGGCGACGGCTCCGGAGACGATGGTTGCGGCTGCATGAACACGGGATCCTTCGAACGGATGACCGGCTTGCTTTTTACGTTTGCCGGATTGATCTAGCTAGGAATGCACCGGAGGGAAGGAAGACGGAGGCGGCGGGATGGAGGGTTTCTTTGTTCCGGTTTCCACATCGTGATCGCGCACGAGTTTTTCGTATAGTTCGATCTCTGTCCTGTTCCCGATGACGAGCGGCACGTGTTGCTGGAGGTCCACAGGGCGAATGTCGAGTATTCGCTCGCGACCGGTGCTGGCCAGCCCGCCGGCCTGCTCGATGAGCATGGCGAGGGGCGCACACTCGAACGTCAGCTTGAGCTTGGATTCGCCGGTGTCCACGTTGGCAGGGTAAAGAAACACACCTCCGTACAGCAGGTTTCGATGAAAATCCGCCACCAGAGAACCGATATAGCGGGATGAGGTTTTCTTGTAGCGCGAGTCCTCGCCTTTCACGATTGTGTCCATGAACCGCCTGGTCGGTTCGTCCCATTCGCCCGAGTTACTTGTGTTAGTGGAGATGCATTTGACCTCGTCGGGCACGAGGATGTTCTCGTGTGAAAGAATATACTCGCCGATCTCGGGATCGAGCGTGAATCCGTGCACACCCTGGCCGGTCGTGAAGACGAACATTGTGCTGGAACCGTACATGACATAGCCCGCCGCCGCCTGTTTGTATCCCGGCTGCAGGAAGTCGTCGTAGGAGGGTCTATCGTAGGCGCTCAGACATCTGTAAATGGAAAAGATTGTTCCCACCGAGGCGTTTGTGTCTATGTTCCAGGCTCCGTCCATGGGATCGAAGAGCACGATGTACTGGTCCGTCGTTCCCTTCTTTTCGGGTATGGGAACCACACCGTCTTCATCTCTGCTGGCCAGTCCAACCACAGAAGGTAACCACTGGAGCGCGGATTTCATGATGTTGTTCGCCAGATCGGAAAACTCCCCCGGGGACTCTTCAACGGTCTTCATCCGGGTCTGGATTCCATGGCGGTTCAACAGTCCGGCTCGTTTGACATGAGAGCCCACGACCTTCGTGGCCACGCCTATGCGTCTGAGGAGATCGGAGAAAACACCACGGCTCTTTGAGTGCAGTCGCTGTTCCTTGCCGATGTAGCTCTCCAGCGTTCTTACTTCTGCCCATTCCCCTTTGGACATCGCATTCTCTCCTGTGAATTGATTGAAGCCATTGACATATACATACAACAAAAAAAATAAAAATGGGGGTGTTTGGATAATTAGATATGTCGGATTGGGGAGGTGTCATTAGAAGTGATGATGCTTCATCTTGAAGTTGGTGCTACAATGCTGGTGCCATATTTTTTTATTGAGGTGAAGAATGCAAAGATCGACTCTGTTACTTATTTCGTTTTTCGGAGCATTTGTTTTGAGTTCGTGTTCGAGTGATGGGAAGAGCGGCGCAAATCCAGATGCGGGCGTAGATTCCGGCCCTGATGGTTCTGTCGATGACACGACATTAGATTTGGGTGAAGTGCGCGAATTGGAGGTGGATGACGACGGATCGGTCTCGTTCGAGTTGGAGACTGAATCTGCGGATGAACGTTACGTTCTTTTGCTTACTTCTCTTTCTAGGGAACGGGCGAAGACCTACGACTATTCGGTTTCCCTGAATGAAGAAGTCCTTGGAGAGCCGGATTATACGGGAAGTCTTGAGGCTTGCCCCCCGGATCCGGCGACGTCAAAACTAATCGATTGGAATGAGGCTATCCGCGCGGCACAATCCGGTATTAAGGAGATGCCCCCACCCGATGTCGATCCGCCCATTGTTGGGGACATGATTGATTTTACCATCAAGGGGGGGGCAGGGTATGAGCAGATTCAGGCTGAGGTGATGATCGTATCCAGTGAACTGGTGATTGCGTTCGACAGGACCACCGATCCGACCTTGTCAGTCGATGTGACTATATTAAATGACATGGCAGACAACTTCGCAGATACGGTGTTGCCCAGAGAGCGAATCTATTTTGGCCAGGAGTCGGATGTGAACAGTGACGGGCACGTGACGATGCTGTTCAGCCCACTGGTGTTCACCGCGACCGGCGGCGTTACAGCTTATGTTTTTCCGTGTGATCTCCTCGCCGTGGGTACTCCGGGCTGCCCGGCGAGCAACGAGCAGGAGCTCATTTACCTGTCACCACCGGATATGCTCAGTTCATACATGGGCACCTCCGACGCGATTACCGAAACTGTAGCCCACGAGTTTCAGCACGCTATTTATTTCTACCGTAAGTTCATATTGAACGGTAACGAGGCGCAGGACGAGAATGCGTATATCACAGAGGGTATGTCGGCTATGGCCCAGGATGTCTCCGGTTTTCAGGCGGGCAACCGTTATGTTGCGGGGGCGGCCATAGACGGTGTAGACAGTATCTCGATGGCTGATATCCTGGCGAATTCGTGGGGATACGACGAAGAGAAGGATGGCATCTATCGAGGAGCGGCGTATCTGCTTGTGAGGTATTTGTTCGAACAGCTTGGTGCTGATGCCATTTCCTCTTCGGGAGAGATTGATGATCTGGGTGGCGTAACTTTTCTCAATCAGATGTCGGATCTGGCTTTCTACGGATACGAAGGGATTGAGCAAGCAGCGGGCTACAGTGCGGATGTGTTTATTCCAGATCTGTACACTGCGATGCTGATGGATGACAGGGAGAAGGACGGCGTCCTGATCAATCAGGATCCCACCTACTCGTTTGATGATATGTGGGATGATCCGATCACCGGAAAACCACACGGTGTTACGATGAACTATGAGCTGGCCAATGGGAGCTGGCAGGTAAAAGGAGTGGCGGTTCAACAGGGAGGGGTCGATGGTTCGATATTCTCCGGCGGCGTCGAGTACATCTTTGTGGAAGCCGTCGAGGACAACGGTGTGGTAAAAATTGAGGCGACGTTTGATGTGGACACTATGCCCACAGTTCGGTTGGCGAGAGTCTATTAACAGGAGATGAACATTATGAAGGTAGGTTTCTTTTTACTCAATTGTTTGCTGGCGGTGTGTGTTGTGTTTTTAACAGCATGTGATGACGATGGTGGATCGGATACTGACGCCGGCACCGATGGGGGAGGGGATACGGACACCGATACGGACACCGATACGGACACCGATGCCGATTTCGAGTGTACAGAAGACGACAACTGGTGGATCTGGGATTTGTCAGTTATGCCTCCCGAGGATGCACAGATATGTGCCCACGTGCGCGGGACGGGAGAAAACGTATATGTTTTGGTTGAGTTCGACGCATGGGGCAACACCGTGGATCAGGAAGATGTCGATGCCCTGATCGCTGCATGGGACAACGCTACGCCGAGTGATTCCTCAACGGGAATATTCGCACAGGTTACCGGCCTCTTCGGAGATCCGCCGGATGAATTTGACGAGGATGATCGAATATACCTCTTCCTTTATGAGATGGAGGCGTTCGCGGGTAATAGCTTCGACGGCTACTTCAAGGTGGACGATCAGGGGACCGGGACAAATTCGAATATGCACGAGACGCTTCATTTGAATACGTTGAACAACTCACCGAGTGAAAACTACATGCTCTCCGTTCAGGCTCACGAATTCCAGCATCTGGTTCACTGGGCGTACGATCCCAACGAGGAGACCTGGCTCAACGAGGCCCTCAGTGAAGTGGCGATGGTTGTTACAGGCTTCGGCTCCGACGAAGGTTGGATGTCGAGCTGGCTGAACGATCCGTCAGATGCGCTGATGCTGAACGATGTAGGTGGCAATTACGGCATATTCCTTCTTTTTGGCACCTATCTCTGGGAGCGTTTCGGTGACGGGTTCATCAGAGACGCCGTTGCCGATCCGGAAAACGGCGCGATATCTCTCAACGGATTGCTCTCGACCATCAGCACTCCGACGGACTTGGCAACGGTGCTGGGAGATATGAGCATGGCGATAGCGGTGAATGACAACGATTCGTCATTCGGAGGCGGCATCTACGGTTATTCAACCATTAGCCCTGGTGAGGTCGACTCGATCGACCTTACACAAACAGCAGCTGTTGACGAGACCGTTGGCGGTAGTGGCGGCTTCTCATTCATTAGTTCCGACGTGGGGACAAACGGACTGACCCTCAGACTGGTTACGGCTTCACCCGATGATCTCGAGGTGCGTGTAGCATTCGAAAGCACAAGTGGCGGCGAGCTGGTGACGGATACCCTCACTGGAGGTACAACAGATGTTTCACTGGGAACCTGGCCTGCTGGCGCGACTTTGTGGATTTCTGCAGCCAATCCCACTTCAGGTGACATTCCTCTGACCGCCAGCCTTATTTAAGGCTCCTTTTTCGTTATGTTCGACCCTCACGACGATCAATTCGACAAAAGAAATCCCTACCGGAGCCCAGGAGATCTCGGCGCGGGGGTTCCCGATCCCTACATGCACCCGGAGGGGAACGAGGTGTACGTGGCGGCGCGTAGCAGGAGACAATTCACCGTAGCTCTGTACACCATTTCCGCAGCCTTCAGCCTGATCCAGGTAGTCATTGTGCTGGTGATCGGCGATTCAGCCGGCGGGAACCCGGCGGGAGAGTTCTCGGGCGACCAGGGAGTGTGGGGTGGGCTCAGCCTGATCGACGCGTTCATAGAGATGGCCGCAATGATCATGCTGTCAATCTGGTCGTACCGCGTGTACCGAAACCTCGGCGCGCTTTGTGACGAGCCCCTCAGGTTCACACCGGGGTGGGTGGTCGGTTACTGGTATATCCCCGTTCTCTCCCTCTTTCGTCCGGTGCAGGCCATGAACGATGTCTGGCGATTGAGCTCGCCAGAGCAGTCGGAGCCCTCCATGTGGAGCACGCCCACGTTCATCATTGTCTGGTGGTTGTGTTGGCTGCTCGCCGGGATCATCGGGATCGTCGTCGGCTGGGTCATGGACTTCGAGTGGGGAGCCCAGATGGGAGCCGTTGTCTTCAACATCGTGCCGGCGCTTCTCACCGCGCTTCTCGTTCGCTACCTGGGCGCTCTCCAGGACGCAAAGGCAAGCGCTCTCAGGTTGCCGATCTACTGATGATATTCGGATTTTTCAGACAACGACGGCGCAACAAGCTGAAGGCGAAACTCTTTCCGGCAAAGTGGCGCCAGATCCTGGAACGCAATGTGCCGTATGTCTCTCTTCTGAATCCAGAGCAAAAATCGGAGATCGAAGGTCACGTTCAGGTTCTCGTCGACGAGAAGACCTTCGTCGGCTGTGGCGGCCTCGAAATGAACGATGAGATTCGCGTGTCGATCGCCGCTTCCGCTGCCATCCTGCTGCTTCATCGCAAGACAGACTACTACCCGGGGCTGGATTCGATACTCGTTTACCCCACCGCATATGTCGGTAGAAGTCTGAGATCGATCCCCGGCGGAGGCGTCATGGAAACGGAAGAAACAAGGCTCGGCGAATCCTGGTCCAGTGGCCAGGTCGTGCTTTCGTGGGACGACACCCGGCGCGGCGCCGCCGACATACACGATGGACACAACCTCGTTCTTCATGAGTTCGCACACCAGCTCGATAGTGAGTTCGACGGCGGCTCGGGTGCGCCCCGACTTCAAAAAGGATCGATGTACGTTGCGTGGGCGCGAGTTCTCGGACGGGAATACGAGCAGCTATTGGAAGATCTGGGGAAGCATCACCGTACAATCATCGACGCATACGGCGCGACCAACCCGGCGGAGTTCTTCGCGGTCGTGACGGAAACCTTCTTCGAACGTCCTGTCGCCCTCCAGAAAAGACACCCCGAATTGTACGAGCAGATGAAGTCTTTTTATCTGCAGGATCCTGTCAAGAGATACCGGCGCAACAAGTAAGCCGCACTATTCCCGTCCCCCTTGGTCCCCTGAAATGTGTCTGAACCCCTGAAATGTGTCTGGCCCTCAAATGTGTCCCTCAAATGTGTCCCTCAAATGTGTCTGGCACCATTGTGCTCAGTCAATAGCTCTTTATCAGAGCAAATGTCTGCGAGAAATAGCATTCGTGTGTGTTTTGGGTCGTTCAGCTGGGGTGTAACAGGCTGAAAGTATTGGGCATATTGCGAGGTGTCCCCCTTGTGTGCGTTGGTACGGCCGTTGCTCTGTAATGCTGCGATGCTGAAGAAATCGAGAAAAGAACGGTCTAGCCTATTGGGATAGGCTCTTTTGAGAGAGGTCGCCATGAAAACGAACTCACGTTTCCTTATGTTGCTCATCGCAATCGTCGTGAATCCCGGATGCGGTGCGCCGACAACCACCACGACCGGTGCCGTCTCGCCCCTGGTGGTGACGTCATTCTTCCCCCGGGACGTCATGGATGATCGTGACGAAACCATTCGCATTCAGTTCGACCGGCCGGTGGTCGGCGAGGACGAGGTGGGGATCTCGGTTGCGAGACCGCCGGTGGCCATCGAGCCCACCGCAGAGCTGGCGGCAATGTGGGACGATCGCCAGACTCTCGTCATCTCCGTGGTTGATGAGCTCGAACCGTCCACCCGCTACACAGTGAAATTGACGGGAGATATCTCCGAGCGGATCGATGATGAGGAGTTTTCGTTCGTCTACAAGCCCCTCGAACTCGAAAAGCACTTCGGCGTCAACCTTCGCTGGACCGACACCATGCCGAGAATAGGCCTGGTGTTCAATCAGCCGGTTCGCGCCGCAGATCTTTCGGACATGTGCGTCATCGAGAGCGAGTTCGACCGCAGCAGGATACCCGTAGATACCGCAGACGACGCTCTGACCGGCCAGGAGATGGTCCTGTCACCTTCCCGGGAGCTCGAGCAGGGAAGATGGTACACGCTGGTTTGTGACGGCCTCTCGGGGACCTCGGGGGATGTTGCCATGGAGTCTTCCCTGGAGATCGATTTCAGGACCCGCCCGGTTTTCGAGGTGGTCATTTTCGGGCCGGAGGGCGACGACGTCTGGTCGGACGAGGTGAACATCGAGATCGAGTTCTCTACTCCCGTGGACGGTGAGAAGCTTAAAAAAGTACTGAGATCGCGTCCGAAGATCGCCGGGCTCGACAAGGGAACCCTCGACCTGGACGGCACGCGATACAGGGTAATGGTCGATCTGAAGTCATCCACCGACTACAAGGTCTCGTTCGGCAAGCCTCTCACCGATATCTTCTCGCAGAGCCTGGGCGACAAGTTCACCCGGTCATTCACTACCGGACAGGCTCGTCCCCGGCTGGTCATGGAGACCGGTATCTTCGCGGTAGAAACTGCAAACAAGGGCGGCGCCTATCCCGTATGGACCAAAAACCTCTCGCGTTTCGACGTGACCTGCGCGCGGGTACCCAAGCGCAAGGTGGTGGGGTTGCTCACAGGATCCATGAACTACGACCCCTGGTACGACGCGGGAGACAACAGTGACCTGGATTGGAAGAAGCTGGGCCTCAAGAAGAAGAAGCGCAATGTGAAGATCAGGGAGGCCAGGGACAAGTGGCACCTGTCGAATATCCGTTTCGACAAGCTCTGCGGAGGAGGGAAGGGCAAGGGCAAGGGCCTTTTCATGGCGGAGATGAACTCGGACCAGGTGAAGCTCGATGAGGACTACCCGTGGCGATATCATCCGAGAAAGAGAGTCCTGGCGAACCTGACCGACCTGGGCGTGCTGGTCAAGGCGGGCTCCGCAGCCGGGCTCGTCTGGGTCACAGGTCTGAGTGACGGCGCTCCCGTGGAAGCGGCCCGGGTGACTGTCTACACGCCGCGCGGTCGCAAGGCTTTCAGTGGTACCACTGACAGTGACGGCATCCTCCGGGTTCCCGGAGCGGACGAATTACTCAGGCAGGACGGAGCGGGCGACAAGGACGATCATGAGGACGAGTGGGGCTACGATGAGTACGATACCTGGCGCTCCAGGCGTCTGATCGTGGTGGTGGAAAAGGGCGCGGACATGGCCGTGGTGGACGGCAACTGGTCGAACGGGATCCAGATATGGAACTTCGGTGTGACCGCCGATTATCGGGGCGGTGAGACGCGTCTGAGGGGGTTCATCCTCTCGGACAGGGGGATCTACCGACCGGGTGAGACGGTTCACTTCAAGGGGCTCATCCGCCAGGTGGCGCTCGGGAAATCGCCCAGTGTTCCGGACAATGCCCGGGTGGCTCTCCACGTGGAGGACAGTCGCGGCTCGACCGTGCTGGAGCGCTCGGTGAGGCTATCGCAGTACGGAGGTTTCGGCTTTGACCTGAAGCTTGGAAAAGAGTCGAGCCTCGGTGATTACTACGTGACCGCGACGGTCAAGGGCCGGACGTTTCGCGAGAGCTTCATAGTGGAGGAGTTCAAGAAGGTCACCTACGAACTGAAGATGAGTTCCAAGAAACGCCACACCCGGCTAGGCAAGAAACTTCGGTTCGACCTCACCGCCGACTATCTATTCGGGGCTTCCGTGAGTAACGCCGACATCGAATGGACCGTTTCTCGCAGACCCCATCATCTCCACTTCCCGGATCATGAGCAGTACACCTTCGCGGACGACGCGGCGGATGGGTGGAGCTACTGGTGGTGGGAAAGGGATGACAACAGTTACATGAGCTTCGTCTCCGACGGCGGCGGCCTGACGGACGAGAGAGGCAGGTACGGGTTCACAGTGCGTGACGAGGTGGCGGATCTGAAGGGGCCTCAGGATTACGTAATTCAGGTGACCGCGCAGGATCAGACGGGCGAGACCGTGAGCAAACGGATGGCGGTTACCGCCCATCGCTCTGACGTCTACGTGGGTCTGCATGCCCAGGAGTGGGTGCAGGCGGTCGGGATGCCTTTTTCGGTCAACACTATTGCGTTGAGCCCCAAAGGAGAGCAGCTGCCGTTGAAGGCCAGGCTCAGTTATGTCCGACAGAGACAGGTGTGTACTCACAAGGGTAGATATCGCTCGAATTCGACGTGCGAGGTGAAACACGACAAGGTGTGGTCGCGAATCGTCGACATACCCGGAACCGGCACCGGTACAGAGCGGATAATGCCGAAGGAGCCCGGCGAGTACGTGATTCGGCTGGATGGCGAGGATTCCGCAGGGAACAAGGTCTCGGCTTCCCGGTTTGTGTGGGTGCTCGGCAAGGGCGAGGCCTTCTGGAGCGGCGACGAGTCAGCGCGAATGTCCCTGGTTGCCGGGAAGTCGAAGTACGAGCCGGGCGAGTTGGCAAAACTGGCGCCGCGAAGCTCGCTGGGTCCGTCCACTGCTCTGGTGACCCTCGAACGCAACGGTATCATCGACGCGTTCGTCAAGAAGATGGACAGCGCGGGACAGGGCATCGAGGTTCCCGTCAAGGAGGCGTATGCTCCGAACCTGTTCGTGTCCGTGTCGATGGTCAAGGGAAGGACGGGCGAGGGGGATCGGCATCGGCCGAGGTTCCAGATGGGTATCGTGGAACTCGATGTTACGACCAGGCACCAGCGCCTCGACATCGATATCAAGATGGACAGGAAGAGCTATGAGCCGGGGCAGAAGGTCAACGCAGTGATAAAGGTTCTGTCGGGCGGCAAGCCGGTGAAGTCCGAAATAGCGGTCTCCGTTGCGGACGAGGGTGTTCTATCGCTCATCGGTTACAAGACGCCCGATCCCATGAAAACGTTTTACAAGGCGTGGGGCCTCGGTGTGGACAACGCCACCAACCTCAACCGGATCTCCCGACTCAATGATCCTCGGGTCATCGACCCGGACGAGGGAGGAGACTCGGGTGATGGTGGTGGGTCCGACGTGCGCTCCCGTTTCGTGTCGTCCGCTTTCTGGGCATCGAGCCTTGAGACCGATGAGAGAGGAGAGGTGGAGTTCAGCTTCATCGCTCCGGATAATCTCACCGCTTTTCGGGTGATGGCAGTTGCCGCCGATACGGGCGCCAAATTCGGATCCGGCGAGAAACGCTTCACGGTCAAAAAACCTCTCTTGCTTCGTCCACTCCTGCCCCGGTTCATTTCCATGGGAGATCGGATCCAGGCGGGCGTGGAGATCCGGAACCTGACGGGTCGGGGTGGGAAGGCGGAAGTTACGGTATCGGCCAGGGGCTGCAAGATGGCGAAGCGAAAGATGACGGTTGAGATTTCCCGGGGTGGCTCGGCGGTGGTGAGGTTTCCGGCGACAGCGCTGACGAGCGGGCACGCAACCTTCACCTTCAGGGTTTCCATGGAAGGGCATTCGGACGCAGTGAAGATAAAGATCCCGGTCGAGCGCCCCATGGCGCTGAACAAGAAGGTCCTCTCCCGCGGCAACTCGGATGGAAAATCGAGGGTGGCCCTCTCCTGGGGTGACGAGGTGATCGAGAAGGAGAGCCGCCTGGAGGTTACCGTGGACAGGACCGGCCTCAGTGAGCTCGCTCCGAGTCTGAGGTACCTGGTAGAGTATCCCTACGGATGCCTGGAGCAGACGTTATCGCGATTGATCCCCTTGCTGAAGGTGAAGGACCTGGCCGGGTCCATGGATATCAAGGATCTCAAGGGTCCCAGGCTCCGGAAGTTCATCAAGCTGGGGCTGGCCAAGGTCGTGCGTCACCAGCACGATGACGGGCATTTCAGCCTGTGGCCCGGCGGCGGGACCTATCCTCACCTCACGGTCTATGCACTCTTTGGTCTCAGCGAGGCGAAGCGCGCCGGTGTGAAGGTCGACGAGGATGCGATCGCTCGCGGTGTCGTGGCGGTAAGGAGGTGGGCGAACGGGAAGGGCCACTCCATCGATTCGCCTGGAGAGGGTGGAACTCTTGCGATGGCGGCCTACGTGCTGGCCGAGCTGGGCCAGGCCGACACCGGGCTCAACGTTCGATTGTTCGAGAAGCGTGCCGGGCTGCCCGTATACGGAAAGGCGTTCGCGCTGTCGGCTATCGAGGCCCAGGGAGGATCAAAAGAGGAGATGCGAATTCTGGAGAAGGATATCCTCTCGGAATTGGTTAGCAAGGGTGGCGTTGTGAAGGTTCGTGAGAGGTCCGACATGCGGAGGTACATGAGCTCCGACGTACGATCATCGGCGATCGTTCTGGCGGCGTTGCTGCGTTTCAACCCGAAGAACAAGAAGATCCCCGGGCTGGTCGAGGGGTTGCGTCGTGAACAGAAGCCGGGCGGATACTGGGGAAGCACCCAGGACAACAGCTATGCCCTGGTGGCGCTCGCCGACTACGCGAGGGCGATGAAAAAGGGAAACCTCCATGTGACCCTCAGGTTGAACGGTAAAAAGCTCGTTGCCCGACGACTGAACGGTAACCAGATCCTTTCGTTCTCGCGTCCCTTAAGGAGCATCGAGCGCGGAGACCTGGAGATCGAGACGGACGGTCGCGCGCGCCACTCGGTGAGGCTGGTGTTGGCGGCATCCGACGATCGATCCAGGAGCGTGGATCGAGGGTTTTCATTGAAGAGGGAGTACCTGGATCCCAGGAGCGGGGAGCGCATGACGCGGTTTCGGGTAGGGGATCTCGTGCGGGTCAAGGTCACCGTCGAAACGCCGAAGGACAGGGCCTACGTGGCCGTCGTCGATCGGTTGCCTGCCGGGTTCGAGGCGGTCAACACGCGGCTGGCCACATCGGTCCAGGATCCTCGTGCGCAAGAGTCCCGGGATAGGTGGTACTGGCGGCCGGGCTGGACACACACCGAGCTGAAGGACGATCGCGTGCTCGCCTTCGCCGACAGGATGGTGTCCGGTGAGCTGGAGATGACGTATCTGGCCAGGGCCGTTACCCCCGGGACGTTCACCGCCGCTCCGGCCGGCGCGGAGGCGATGTACGAGCCGGAGGTAAATGGTCGAACGGTATCGAGGAAGGTCGAGGTGGGGCGATGATTCGCAGGACGCTCAAGATAATGGTCGTTCTGTTTGTTGCGGCAACAGTCGCCGTGGGCATCACGCTGGCGATTGCCGTCTACTCGTTCAGATACCCCGCAGAGGTGTTGTCAAACGAGACAGGCGGCCCCCTGGTCATCACCGACAGGAACGGGCGGGTGCTCAGACGGACTGTTGCCGTCGACGGTCGGCCCGGGAGGGAGGCCTGGGTGACTCTGGACAAGATACGATCCCACGCGGTGCTGGCGGTGCTGGCTTCCGAGGACGAAAGGTTCTATGCGCATCACGGGGTAGATCCTTACGGGATCATGAGGGCCGTCTGGTTGAACATCGCCGAGCGTCGCATAGGGTACGGCGGATCCACCATAACCATGCAGCTTGTGCGCATGATCCATTCTCCGGGCCAGAGTCGGACGCTTGCCAACAAGGTCAAGGAGGCAATTCTGGCGTTGAGGATGGAGAGGGATGTCGAGAAGAACGAGATCCTCGAGCAGTATCTCAACAGGGCGTATTACGGCAGTGGAGCATACGGACTCGAGGCTGCGGCGCAGACCTACTTTGGGAAACCCGCCGCCGCTCTGAGCACCGGCGAGGCCACGCTGCTCGCCATCATTCCGAGATCACCGCGTCTGTACGAGCCCTCACGCAATCTTCCGCGCGCTGTGAAAAGACGGGACCACGTTCTGGGATTGCTGGAGAAGCGCGGGCTCATGACAAACAAAGAGGTGAAATGGGCAAGGTCCCAGGTAGTGAAGCCGGTCGCCCGTCGACCGCAGTTCGAGGCGCCCCATTTTTGCGACTGGGTAATGGACACGCTTCCTGAACGCGTAAGAATGCGAGGCGGCGTGGTGAGGACAAGCCTCGATCTCAACCTTCAAAAGGTGCTGGAGCACAGGCTGAAGGAGCATGTGGCTCTGATGAAATCCCGGGGGATGAACCAGGCGGGCATGGTCGTGCTGGACACGGTCACCGGAGAGGTGCTTGCGATGGTGGGATCGAAGGAGTTCTTCGATACGGACGGCCAGATCAACATCACCACACGACGGCGTCATCCGGGATCGGCGCTCAAGCCTTTTGTCTACGCGCTCGCCCTGGAGGAGGGGGACACGCCGGCTTCAATCGCCTACGACATCCACGAGATCCCATCTCGATATCGTTTGAAGAAGGTGACCATAAAGGAGCGAGGGCCGGTTCGTTACCGAGAGGCGCTGGCCGGATCGTACAACCTGGCCGCAGTTCACGTCCTGGAGAAGGTAGGCGAAGAGAAGTTGGTGTCCAGATTGCGCGTGGCCGGCGTGGGTGAGGTGCCGGGGGACCCCCGGGATTACGGATTGAGGTTGGCCCTCGGCGCCACGAGAGTGCGGCTGGTGGATCTGGCGGCCGGTTACGGGTTCATGGTGCGCGGAGGGTATGTTACTCGCCCGACGCCCGTGATCGAGGTTTTCATGGAGAGAGCGGGGGTCTGGCGGCCCGAGGCGACTCCCGAGAGGAAAGTTTTTTCTTCGAAAGTGAGCTGGCTGGTGATGGACATGCTCTCCGATCCGGAGGCGCGAAGACCCATGTTCGGAAACGAGTTGCCGGTGGACGACATGTCCTTCCAGGTGGCGTTCAAGACGGGAACCTCACGCGGGTTTGCGGATACCGTTGCGGTCGGGGTCACCGAGCAGCTCACCGTGGCGGCCTGGGCGGGCAATTTCGACGGAAAGCCCACCCGGGGTGTCGTGGCCATGGATGGTGCGGCTCCCCTGGTGAGGGCGGGGCTGATGATCGGCGCTTCGGGACGCGAGCTCACTCTTCCGGTAAAGCCCGAGGGGATAGTTGTCCGGAGGATCTGTCCCCTGTCCGGGAAGCCGGCCTCCGCTGATTGTCCCCACGCCAAGCGGGAGTATTTCGAGCGTGGCAGGACCCCCGGCGGGCGTTGCGACTGGCACGTAACGAAGGGCGATCGTCTGGTTGTGAACTATCCGAGGGAAGCATCCCGCTGGGCAGCGAACACCGCGAAGGCCGCAGGCCGCGACATTCAGTAAGGGTTGTCGTCCAGTGCTACTTTCCCATCTCCATTTTCGCGATCCGGGGCGGGTGGCTCTTGCGAAGGAACCTCCACGGCAAGGCGATCTCGAGATTTGCTTCTCGATCTCTTCATTGCGCGAGATCTCTTCGTGGGAATGGTGGAAGAGTCGTCCGACACGGACGGTATCTCGGTCGAGGCGACAACGGGGAGGATCTCGGTCTTCGTTTCCATCGGGATGATCGACGCCTGTACCGGCAGGTTGTTTTGATAAACCTCGCTCGCAGTGAAACTGGAGCCGACCTGAGAAGGGGGCTTCAGTGCCAGGTAGAGCACTCCGGTTGTTGTGAGGAGAAACGCGGCGAGAAAGAAGATCAGCGATGAGAGGGGGACTATTCTCACGTCGGCGCCCATGCGCGCCTGTAGAACGGGATTGATTGGGCCGGGAGAATCGTCCTCGCGGGCTCTCCCCCTGTTCGACGCGAAAGAGAATCGCTCGGTCTGGCTGATGCGCCTTTCGGATTTCGAACTCTCCGACCAGAACCTGATGGTCACCTCACGGGAAGAGAAGTCAGTGAGATGGCTTGTCGGGGTTATTTCAATTACGATCGAATCGGCAACCATGCAGGCCTCCTTTCCAGAAGCGGCGAACGTACTTTCGGCGTATGACTTTCGGCCGAAACCGCCGCCTCGAGGGCATTGAGTTTTTCGGATTCACCGACCTGCAGGTACACTAATAACATAATCACGATCTGGGATTTTGCACGGGGTGGTGCGAAAAAAATTCGCACTTTTTCGGGGTGGACTGAGTGGACGAGGCTGGTGGCTACTCTTCGGTCTTCTCTTTGGTCTTCTTCTTGGCGACAGGTTTCTTGATCTTCTTTTCCTTCAGCAGGATCTCCGTCTTTGCGTCGCCGTTGATGTACTTGCCGTCCTTGCCCTTGACAGCGTAACGACCCGAGCGTTTCTTGATGAGCGTGTATTCTTTTGCGTCCTTCTTCTTGGCCATTGTCTTACTCCTTTGAAAGTTTCGAACATTAAAACGACGACACTCTCTACAATACTACGCCGAAAAGTCCAGCTCCGCCCGATCGGCGATGAAGCTTCGTGCCGTGTCCTCGATCTCGGCCGAGGTCTCCATCGCAAGAACCTGCGACGCCAGATCCTGTGCCTCGGTCACGGAGAACGACCTGATCGTTGACTTGACGAACGGTATGGAGGTCGGAGACATGGAGAGCGACCTGAATCCCATGCCGACGAGGATCGGAGCCATGGCGCACTGAGCCGCCGCGCTGCCGCACATGGAGACAGGTATATCGGCATTGTTCCCGGCGTCCAAGACCATCTTGATCGATCGCAGCACCGATGGATGATACGGCGTGTACAGATACGCCACATGGTCATTTCCCCGGTCGATGGCCAGAGAATACTGGATGAGGTCGTTGGTTCCGATGGAAAAGAAATCGGCCTCCCGAGCCAGCAGATCCGCCACGAATACCGCCGAGGGCAGCTCTATCATGCAGCCGATCTTCACGGCATCCGGGTTGATGTTGCCGACCTCCGCGCGCGCCTCGTCCAGGAGCGCCTTTGTCTGACGCAGCTCACTCAAACCGCTGATCATGGGGAACATGATACTCAGGTCACCGTACTTGCTCGTTCGAAGCAGGGCCCGAAGTTGTGTCTTGAACATGGTTCTGTTTCGGAGGCCGTACCGGATCGCGCGGAGCCCCAGGGCCGGGTTCTTTTCTCTGGATCGAAGCTCTCCGGGCATCTTGTCCGCGCCCAGATCGAAAGTGCGAAACACCACCGGTCTCGGCGCCATCGCCTTCATGACCGCCAGGTACGTACGATACTGCTCCTCCTCGCCCAGTGGCGCTGCCTTATCAAGGAACAGGAACTCAGTCCGGTACAGGCCGATGCCCTCCGCTCCGAAATCCAGAGCCAGCGCGGCCTCCCCCGGCAGTTCGATGTTGCACATGAGCTGTATGTCCACACCGTCCGTGGTGACCGCCGGCTGGTCGCGGGTGGAGCGCATCCTGGTCTCGACCTCCGCGTAGCGGGCAGCCTTTTCCGTGTAGCTCTTGATCAGGGTGTCGTCCGGTCGGATTATCACTATCCCGTCGAGTCCGTCGATGATGACCAGGTCGCCGCCTTCAAGGTGATCCGTCAGCCGCTCCACGCCCACGACGGCGGGAATTCCAAGGGCCTGCGCCATGATTGCCGTGTGGCTCGTCAGTGTGCCTTCCTCTGTTGCGAAGGCGAGCACCGGCCCGGCCACCATCTGGGCTGTTTCCGCCGGCGAGAGGTTGGAGGAGATGACGATGCACGGCGATGTCGGTTCCTCGCTTTCGAGGATCTCCGTCACATGGCCGAGCAAGTTCCGAAGAACGCGGTTGCCGACGAACTCGACGTCCTGGGAACGTTCGCTCAGGTATTCGTCGCCGAGGTTTGCCAGCATCTGACCCACTTCTTCCATCTTCCGCTGGAGGGCCCATTCGGCATTGATCAGCTTTTCGGATATCATCTCGAGCGTTCCATCGACCAGGAGTTTGTCGTCGAGCATGAGCAGATGGGCCTGCAGGATCAGGGAGTGGTCCCCCTGTCCGCCGCCGGCGTCGAGTAGTGCCCGCACGGCCGTCTCCACCTGCACTCGGGATTCGGTCACTGCCTCCATCAGGCGCTCGCGCTCGTGTTCCACGTCACTTTGCTCGATGCGGATTCTCGGGACGCGGATGTGCCGGCGGTCCACTACCCTCGAGCGCGCTATTGCAATCCCCGGCGAGGCGGGTATGCCCCTCATTCGGATCGGTCTCGTCACTGGTCCTCCCCAAATCCATTCGCGACCAGATCGGTCACGGCCTTGATCAACTCCGCGCAGTCCGGTCCGGTAGCGCGAATATCAATAATACTACCCCTGGTTGCCGCCAGCAGAAGCACTCCCATGATGCTCTTGCCGTCTTCCTCCGTTCCGTCCTTGCCTACAAAAAGATCCGACTGAAACGTGGAAGCCAGCTGCA
>JAUVAN010000305.1 GCA_030591725.1 Deltaproteobacteria bacterium | reverse complement strand
GTCTTCCTGCGTACCGGCGTCTGATCCAATATCCGTGTCGCTATCGGTATCTCCGTCCGTGTCCGAGTCAGCGTCCGAACCGGCGTCCGCATCGGTGTCGGTAGATGCGTCAGGACCACCGTCGGCCTCTTCGCCACACGCACAGGCAAGCACAAGCGTCATCGCGATGATGAATGTAAAAACAGCTTTCATGGTTAGGCCTCTCCATTGTTTTGATGGACGAAACAAATCATGAAGGGCGGCAACCCCACATCCAGGGGTTCCCCGGTAATCTCCATGTCGTTTCCCGTGTCGAAGATCCTCAATCCCGGCAATTCCGGCTCGCGATCGCAAACCCATAGTTGGCCTCCATCAGGAGAGAGTTCCATAAAACCGATCGTCCATTCATCCCGGACGATCAGGTCCTTCAGTTTCTTTCCGGTGGAAGGATTGAATGAAACCAGATGAGTGGCCGCGCCCGAGTCCACGGGAACGCCGATGACCGCATAACCCTTCGTCTCGCTGACGATAACCACGTCGGAGAGATCCCCCCCGATCTCCTGTTCCGTGATGACGAAACCGCTCAACGTCAGATCATGAGGGTCCAGGTATTCGATCCCGCCGTCCAGAACGCCGAAGACACCCGCCTGCGCGATAACTATTTTGCCCAGGACATGGTTGTAGCGAAACTTGCCGTAGCTGTTGGCGCCGCTGAGAGTGATCTCCTCCTCGATCGCTCCGGTGGCAGCGTCGATAACCGCGATTGAACTCGGGCCTGTGGGGGCAAATAAGTCGTCGAGCTTCTGCAATACAACGTAGATCCTGCCTTGCAGATGAAGAACCCAGGCCATATCCGGGTTTCCGTCCGCATCGGCCATGGAACTCAGATCGACGGTTCCTATTTCCGTGCCGTCGGTGGGGTGCACGATGAGTAGTTCGGAGTGATCCAAGCGAGCAACGAACGCCCGTTCCGAAGAAACCACCGCGATATCCTGCGGATTGCTGCCGGCCCCCACCGAGTATTCCGACGATACCGTCCAGCCGGCATGAGGATCGATAACGTCCACCGCATCGGCTCCATATCTCGCGATAATAAAGGGGGTCGACGTTTCTTCATCGAAGCGGCAGACCGAGTCCTCGTGAATAGCCTCGATGCTACGGGCGATGGAAAGGTCGGCGAGATCGACCAGGGAATAGGCGCCGGCCTCGTAATCAGTGGTCACCACCAGAGCATACGTTCCCCCGTCGACCATGCTCGCTATGGGCGGCCTGCCCGGAGACGGATCGCAGCCTGTCCACAACACCGGCAACACAGTTAACAGAATGAGAAACAGATGATCTCGTGTCGCCTTCATCAGGCCCTCCAGTTGATAGTTGCCAGTATGGTCCTGCCGGGCAACGGAAATGCTTCGAAGTCTCTCACCGGACGCGAACGACCCTCGTCGTCCTTCACGGTGATGGTATCGAGGAGGTTTCTGATCTCCAGGGTCAGGCTAAGCTTTGCGCGAAGGTGTTCTGCACGGGCGCCGAGTCCCAGAAACAAGCGGGCCAGGGTGTCCTCCTGCATGTTCGCCTGATCCATGTAGTTGCTTGCCGCATAGTCCACATCGAACCAGAGGGCTCCGGCCCATTTTACCCAGGGTCGCCTTATCTCGATCTTCCCGTAGGCTTCGTGGGCGGGACGCCCCGGCAACCGCTTGCCGTAATAGAACGGGCGGTCGGATCGATTGACCGCATGAAGAAATGTGTAGTTTGCCTCGAAGAAGACAACATCCAACCAGCCCGTGCCCATGGACGTCTCTACGCCAAAAATTTCAGCCTTGTTCACGTTCTCGGGCCTTACTGTGTTCTGGGAATTCTGTACGTAGACGATCAGATCCTCCACCCTTGACCCGAAGAGGGCGCATTCGAACCTGCCCGTCGAGAGGAAACCCACGTCCGTGACCATGTACGTCAAGCCCAGATCCGCGTTTAGCGAGAGCTCGGGTTTCAGATCCGCGTTGCCTGTAACCGCGCCTCGATCGCCAAAGAGCTCGGACAGATCCGGAGGGCGCACAAAGCGACCCGCGTTTGCGCGAAAGAACAAGCCCTGAACGATTTCGTACCTCAACCCGAGGGAGGGCTGGATGTAGAAATCATCAAAGAAAACTCCGTGGTGATGCTCGAGCCTCAGGGCGGGCACCAGGAGACTGTCGTCGGACGGAGCAAGCGAGTATTCGAGAGCAAGAGAAGAGATCACCCTGCTTGCGGGATCCGGCTCGATTCCGGTGAGAAGTTCCACTGTCGTGAAGCGCTCGTACCTTGACCTCACGCCGACCGCGATCGACTGATGCTCTCCGGCGCGGATCCCGAGAAGGGCGCCGCCTCCCACGGAATCGCCCCTGGAGACGGCACGCTGATGACCGACGCCGATCTCGTTGTCCAGATCCGAGAAGTCCTCGTGCATCACCATGTAGCGGGCGTCCAGGGTGAGGTTTACGTTGTTGTCGACCGCCGTCTCCATGCGCGCGCTCAGCGAGTTGCGCAGGGTGCGCAATGAGACGTCCTGTGTGGGAATGCTGGATACACCGGGAATTCCCTGTCGCTTCAGCGTCAGGTCGTTTGCCAGTGTCCAGTGTCGGCCGTCCACATTGCCGTCGATCTTCACGAGTGCCCCGTAGGAAACGTGCTGGTTGTTCTGCCGCCGCTGGATCGCGTCATCATCTTCGTTGAGCAACGTTCCGTTTCGGTTGAGGTACTCGAAATCGCCCTGGGAGCCGGAAGCGGAAAGGATCATCAGCGTGCGCACGTCATCTATTCGATCGCCCCGGAGCGCCAGCAGTCGGGCAGTGTTCCAGGAGCCGTAGCTCATGGCGATCTCCGTGATAGGCTCGTCGAACGCCCTGGATTTGAGTGAAATTGCCCCGCCTATCCCGGCGGTTCCAAGGGATACAGGCGTATGTCCACGATAGATCTCGATGCGATCGAGGCTGTCCAGGGTGAGGTCTCCCAGGTTTACAGAGGCAAACCCGCCGGTGTTGAGCAAGACACCGTCCATGTAGACCGGAATCTGGCCGGGAGTTGATCCTCTGATGCTTGCCGCGCCGTAAGAACCGAGGCCGCCCGTTCGACGAACCTGAACCCCGACCGCCTGGGAAACAACCTCCGAAACCGAGGTCATACCCATGGATTCCTCATTCACGTCCAGGGTCCGGGCGAACCCGGTGACATCGTCGGTTGGTCTCATCTCGTATCCGTGAACAACAGTTTCGAATACGGGAGCGTCTTCATCTTCAAGGAGGGGATCTTCCGCCGGGGGCTCGACTTCATCCGCACTCGAAGGGCAGGGGCACCAGAGGCATAGCCCCAGAATCGTGCAAATCGAAATCGAAGAAAAACGCAGCACCTCGAAACCTACCCTTTCCGCGAAGGTGGCTTCGGATGGTCGGCAACTGTGCGCGACCGGGCCCGGTCAGGTTTTCTGACTCGCGAGGCGGCATACAGCTCGCACCCGTCGTCACCTTCCCATCCATGCAGTGGACAGTGGTGTTGTCGACGAGGGTGTTCCTCGCTTACAGCGGCGGGACCGTGTCGGATTTTCACCGACTTCCCTGTGGTCCAGGCCCATATCCGAATGTTGTCAAAAGGCGACCGGCATTGTGCACCGACCGTTCAATCGAGGCCAAGATAAACCGGATCGTCTGTAGGGGCAACATATGGTTGCCCTGATCTTGTGCCCACCGTCGTAGGAAGTGGGTTAATCCCAGAAAATGAAACACAACGCGTTTCGTGTTTCGTTGCGCGAAGGAGCGAAGTTAAGCTAAACTAAACTCATCATGACGAGATCGAGGATATCCCTACCTGGCGAGAAGCTCTCCATATTCTGCAAGCACCACAGGATCCGCCGTCTTTCACTCTTCGGATCAGTCTTGCGAGACGATTTTGGGGAGGACAGTGACGTGGATGTGCTGGTGGAGTTCGAGCCGGACACACGTGTGGGGCTCATCCGCCTGTCGGGAATGGAACTGGAGTTGGGGGAGATGATCGGCCGCAAGGTGGACCTCAACACCAGAGGTTTTCTGAGCCCTTACTTTCGGGACGAGGTGCTCCTGGAGGCAGAGGTTCAATATGACGCGGCATGACGACAACATCCGGCTTCACCATATGCTGGACCATACTCGCGAGGCCATAACAATCATCGAGGGACGCCGCCGCGCCGATCTGGATAGCGACCGGCTGCTCGAACTGGGTCTCGTACGGCTCGTCGAGATCATTGGAGAGGCCGCAGCAAGGGTCACTACCGAGTTCCAACAAAGTCACCCGCAGATTCCCTGGCCGCAGGTCGTCGCTATGCGTAACCGCCTGGTTCACGGTTACAATACGGTCGACCTGGACGTGTTGTGGGACACCATCCAGGACGACCTTCCGCCTCTGGAGGCAGCACTGACCAGTTTGCTTGGCCCCTGACAGTCGCACCTCCCTGCTTGATCCAATGACCTTGATCTAATGGCTTGGACTCCTAGGGGGGGATCGTTTTTCAGGGCCGGACAGAACTTGACCTGGGGGTGGGGTAGACCCGTTACTTTCCCGCGTCGACCCCCGCGTCGGGTTGGGGTGGGGGATTCAGTGTTCGTACCAAACGGAAACCGGTATCCATGAGTCGGTTATCGAAGTCACTACCGTGATGGTCAGCGACGCGACAGAAGCAGGCTTCGAACAAAAAGCTGCCTCCTTTGATGGAACGTCGATCATCCTGTTCAGTGGGTGCACCGATGGGATCGATGAGCGGGCCTTCAATACCGGCGTTTGTCGACATACTGAAACCGGTTACGACATAATCAATCAATTCCCTAACGTTGCCGAGCATATCATATAGACCCCAGTCATTGGATTGCTTGCCGCACACTGAGTGCAATGCGTCGCCGGAATTATTGCAATACCATGCGATTGGCTCAACCACAGGGTCTTCCTGGCAGGAGTTATCGTCGGTTGTGACATCGCCGTTGTAATTGGAGGTAGTTGTTCCCGCTCTGGCCGCGTACTCCCACTCGGCGCTCGTAGGCAGCCTATACCCGGGGCATTCGTACCAGTTGGCATACCGGTGCGGATCGCCTGTGCAGATGTATGTGTCAATAAAATTAGCGGCGCTGCAAACCTCCCATTCTATGGGACACCCACTTCCAATGGTGCCCTGGCAATCCGTGAGGTCATAGCAAGAATCCAGGCCTTCGGCGACAGACAGTGTATTGGCGTAAGCGGCTGCCTCCAGCC
>JAUVAN010000078.1 GCA_030591725.1 Deltaproteobacteria bacterium | reverse complement strand
GCAAAAGTAATCTGCATCTCCAGCAACTCCAGCAGATCGGTTATGGCATCGAACGGGGTAGCGCCTCGGCCTTTCAGGTCCATGTCCAGACAGTGCGCGGTGTGCAGGCCATCTTCCTGGTAGTTGAGCACATTGACAGTTAGCTGCACTTGGACTTGCTTTTTACCAGCCTTGGACATTGTGCCCTCTCATCGTGAAAATATTCTGCTTGGACGAGTTTGTGACAATTGCAAAAAAGTGTCAATTTCGCCTGAGTTGAGGATCAGAATTCGTAGGCTTCTTCTTCCGCGCCAGGAGCGTAGGTCAATCCGAGCAGGAATCTCATCTGGGGTGTGGCGAGCAGGTCGCCGGTGCCGACCGAGGATCCGCCGGAGAGCCATATGGTTACGGCCTTGGCTTCGTCGGGAACATAGCCGACGCCGCCCCGGTACTCGAATCCGACTCGATCGAATCCGTCAAATTCCACCACGGTGGTCCCCTCCGCAGATAATAGAAGCCTGCGATCGAGATAATGCCCGGTAACTCCCAATCCCGCGACGCCCTGATGCCCGACCGTGAGATTCGCGAGCCTGGCCTTCTCCGTGCGAAGGCGCGCCCCGATGTTCAGAGCCGCCGAGAACTTGCACCTGTGAAAGTCGAAGATGGCGTTCGGCGCTATGACCAGCCCGTTCTCACCGGCAAAGTTGAGCTCGTCACCTGTGGGGATGCTCATGGCCACGTCCAGCGCGAGACCGAAATTACGTCGATCGGGGATCTCCGCGCCGCCACCGACGAACCTGGTCTTGATGTCGAATCTGAGATCCCGAAGCGCGGAACCGGCCAGCTTGTACGTGGAATCGTCGGCGCCCAGCGGCATGAACGGCGTGGCTCCCACTCCGTCCTGGTCGATCACCACCGGAAGAAGAATCCCGAGCTGAAAAAGATCCTTGATACCAAACGCCCACATGAAGTCTGCGGTTGTGGCATGGTCCACGACCCACATGATCTCACCGACGCCCGTGGCATCAGTTACCTCGACGGCAAGTGGTTTACGGTAATGACCGAAGAGCGCACCGAAGGCCACGCCCTTGTGTCCAACGATATCGCTCGATTGAAGAGTGGGAAAGTTGCTCGGTCCCGGCGAGACCCACAATAACTGACTGTCCACACCTTTACCGTCACCAACGACCTGTTGCGCGTTAACGACGCTCGACAGGGAAAGGGCCGTCAATACTAGCAGCAATCTGAGGATCCAGGCCTTTGGTGCCATACGTCATCCCTCCATTCGACATCAGTCTTCAGATTTCATTGATAGCCCGTACGGCGAAGCGATGCCACGAAAATCGACCTTCAACTGTTTGCGAAATCAATCTACTTGGCCTTCGGAACGGCGGACACCCGCGTCTTGACGAGGACTGTTTCCGGAACGATGGAGCCCACCTTCACGTCACTGGGCAATCCGCTCACTTCCACCTTTGCCCGCAAGACTCCACCCTTGCGAGGCTCTGCCTTGTCCAGATCGATCTGCACAACCAGCGCCCCAGGATCGAGCCTGTCGAGCGCCACCTTGGCGCCGACCAGAGAAACCGCCACCTCCGTGGGCCGGATTTCCACAACGGCCTCCGGATCTCCCATGGTGCGAACCAGGAGCCCGGCAAGCATCCTCTGCCCCGGAGTCCATTTTACTTTTAACGTGATCTCCAGATCGTCGCTGTACTTGAAGGAAAGTCCCTCCGTGCGACGGATGGGGATATCTACATGGTGCTCGCCGACTCCAAGACCCTCGATATCCACAGCCTCGGTTTCCAGGTGGATGAGAGATCTGACGAGGGACGCAGGACCCGCGACCGTCACCTCTGAGGGCTCGACCACAGGTTCCTCATCGAGTTGCGCCCCACTCTTGAGGCGACCGTGCGTCTTGACTCGTACCGGCAATCGTCGGGTCACTACCCGTTCGATGCGCATCAGGACCACGTCCGGGTTGATGCCCACAACCTCCACCCCAGAGGGAAAATCGAACATCTCGGGCTCGAAATAGAACGTGAACGATCCGGGCTTTTCCCTGTTGCTCATATCCATGACCACCAGCTTCATCGGGCCGTTCTTGATGGATTCGATGATCGATGGCCTGCCACGCAACGAGACCCTCACGGTATCCGGCGGCTCGCTGGTCAGGAGCAGTCCCGAGATCTCCGAGGGTCGTGTAACGTTCACCTCCACATCGACCCAACGCTCGACCTTCTCCTGAAAACGAACGATGGTCACGAGCCCGAGCGTGATCAGGAGCGCGACAAACTTGAGACCAAGATTCTCGGTCATCGATCGCCTTGCGAAAGACTTGATCTCTCTCAGGTCAAGATTCATCCTCGCCTCTCCGATCCGTCACCGGTCTTGGACCGGTCTGACGCACGATGCTTCTTTTGACCGGCCTTCTTGCCGGTTCGACCGAGTGGTTTCTTTTCCGCCAGGAAGAGGCCCATCAACGCCTTGCGCAGCATACTCACATCCAGATCCTTGTTGAGCTTTCCACCGTAGCAAAGGGAGATGGTCCCACGCTCCTCCGAAACCACGACCGCAACGGCGTCCGTCTCTTCTGTGATTCCGATGGCCGCCCGATGTCTTGTTCCCAAAGTTTTTTCGATCTTTGGATTGGACGACAGCGGCAAGAAGGCGCCCGCCTCCCTGATCTGGTAGTTCTTGATTATCGCAGCGCCGTCGTGCAGAGGGTTTTCCATCTTCGGAATGAAGATGGAGTAGAGAAGCTCCTTGGTGACAGCCGCCTCGATATTGGTGCCCTGCTCGATGATGAATTCGTTGAGAGATGCCTCCCGCTCGAACACTATCAGCGCGCCGATATTCTTTGCTGCCATGGAGGATGCGGCGCGTATGACCTCCTCGAGAACTGCGGTCTCCTTGGCCTTGGAAAGCCAGGCCAACTTGCCGACCCGCACCAGGGCTCTTCTGATGTCGTCCTGAAAAATAATCAGCGTGAAGATCACCACCACCGACATGAACTGATCGAGAAGCATATAAGTGGTGACCAGGCCGATGGCCTTGCTCACGAGATAGAGCACGATGAGAAGGAGCAACCCCAGCGCCATCGGAACCGTCCGTGTACCGCGCACCAGCAACAACGAAATGTAAATCAGATAGAAAACGATGACGAAATCAATCACAACCGAAGCCCAGCCGCCCGAATCATTCATCAGGTTGGTAATAAATTCAGGCATGGGTACCTCCCGTCATCGATCCTCGCACGATGCCGTGGGCTATGGTTACCACCTGCTTCATGGTGGCGACGTCGTGAACCCTGACCGCACGGGCGCCATTCATTATGGAGGCCGTCACCGCCGCCGCAGTTCCGCCGATCCTGCGATCGACGGGCGCCCCCGTCAACTCTCCAATGAACGACTTCCGCGAGGGACCGACAACAACCGGAAATCCGAGATCGACTATCTTGCGCAACCTGCCAAGCAGTTGCAAGTTATGCTCCGGGGTCTTTGCAAAACCGATTCCAGGATCGAGCCAGATGCCGGCCCGGGGAACACCCGCTTCAAGCGCAATCACGACCGCCCCCTCGAGTTCCTTCACCACATCGGCCACCACGTCCCCGTAAGATATATCCTCCTGCATGTCCATCGGGAGCTTGCGTGAATGCATTATCAGCAGCTTCGCGTCGACTCTTGCAGCGATCGAAGCAAGCTCCTTCCCACCTCTCAACGTGGAAACATCATTGATCATTCCCGCTCCGACATCAACGGCCTGCCGCGCGACCTCCGACTTTGTAGTGTCAACCGAAACAAGCGCCTCGGTTTTGCCCGCCAGCGCGCTTATCACGGGGATTACACGAAAAATCTCCTCTTCTTCCGATATTGATTTGCTCCCCGGCCGCGTCGACTCCCCTCCAACGTCGATGATATCCGCGCCCTCGTCAGCCATGGCGAGCCCGTGGTCTATCGCCTTTTGAGTATTCAAAAAACGTCCGCCGTCCGAGAACGAGTCCGATGTCACGTTGATTATCCCCATCACGAGGGGGCGATCGGTGGGAAGTATGAATTCCACGAAATCAGCATACACTCATATGATCTGGCGGAACAAAAAACGGACTATTTACGAATTGGAGTAGCTGACCTCGCCGGACGCTCCGTTATCCTTGAGGATCTTGTCCACACCGTCTGCGGCGAGGACCTCGAACTCCAGCAGGGCTTCCGCCAGGGCATTGAGGGTCTTCAGATTTGAATCGAGCAGCCTTCTGGCCCGTCGGTACTGCGTCATGACCAGGTTGTGGACTTCGTTGTCTATGGTCTCGGCGATCTTCTCCGAAAACTCCTGGTGCTGCGCTATCTCGCGCCCCAGGAAAATCGCTTCCTCTTTTTTTCCGTAGTACAGGGGACCCAGCTTCTCGTTCATGCCCCACTCGCAGACCATCCTCCGAGCCAGGCCGGTTGCGGACTGGATATCCATCCCGGCGCCTGTACTCAGCTCGTTGAACTCGATCTCCTCGGCACACCTTCCCCCCATGAACACGGCGATCTTGCCCTCGGTAAAGGTCCTGGTCAGATTTAGCCGGTCCTCCAGAGGAAGCTGCTGAGTGAGCCCCAGCGCCCTCCCCCTCGGGATGATTGTCACCTTGTGCACGGGATCGGTTCCCGAGATAAGTCGCGCCACCAACGCATGCCCCGCCTCGTGGAATGCGGAAACCCGCTTGTCCTTTTCGCTGATGATCATGGACCGACGCTCGGCGCCCATCATCACCTTGTCCTTGGACTCCTCGAAATCGTCCATCTCCACAACGTCCTTGCTCTTTCGAGCCGCGAGCAAGGCCGCCTCGTTGACGAGGTTCTCGAGATCCGCGCCTGTGAAACCGGGCGTCCCACGGGCGAGCACCGACAGGTCAACCGTGGAGGATATCGGCGTTCGTTTGGTGTGCACATTCAGGATCCCCTCGCGCCCCTTGACGTCGGGAGTCGGCACCACGATCCTGCGATCGAATCGCCCCGGCCGCAGCAATGCGGGATCGAGCACGTCCGGCCGGTTGGTTGCGGCGACGATGATCACTCCCTCGTTGGATTCGAAACCATCCATCTCCACGAGAAGCTGGTTGAGGGTTTGCTCTCGCTCGTCGTGCCCTCCCCCGAGCCCGGCGCCACGCTGCCGACCCACCGCGTCTATCTCGTCGATAAAGACGATACACGGCGCGTTCTTCTTTCCCTGCTCGAAAAGATCGCGTACCCGGGACGCACCCACACCGACAAACATTTCCACAAAATCGGAGCCGCTGATGGAGAAGAAAGGAACTCCCGCCTCTCCCGCAATGGCTCGGGCCAGCAAGGTTTTTCCCGTCCCGGGCGCGCCCATGAGCAAAACTCCCTTGGGAATACGCCCCCCGAGACGTTGAAAGCGTTTCGGATCCTTGAGAAAGTCGATGATCTCTTCGAGCTCCTCCTGCGCCTCGTCTATACCGGCCACATCGGAGAAGGTTATCTTCTTGCTGTGATCGGACATGAGCCTCGCCCGGCTCTTTCCGAAACTCATGGCCTTGCCGCCCCCTGCCTGGATCTGGCGCATGAAGAAAAAGAACACGAGCAACAGGACTATCATGGGGAGCCAGGAGATCAGAAAGCCGTGAAGCAGGCTGTCGTCGTCGTCCTCCTGATACTTGAGCTTGACGTTGCGATCGAGGAGATCCTTGTTGATTTCGCGATCGGGCTCCACACCCACTGTCTGAAGCTTTTCCTCCAGGCCTGTCTCGGTGGTTCGTGTGTAGAGATACTTTCGGCCGCGAATGTTTACTTCCTTGACCTTTCCGTTGTTCAGGTCGGTCTGGAACTCGCTGAAGTCCACCTCCGTGCGCCCGGAGTCGCTATTGCTGACAACCATGACGACAAGCAGGAAAAGGAAAATCAGAACACCCCAAAGAAGCATTGTCTTGAATTTCTGGTTCACTGTATCTCTCTTAATCCGCTCTATTCCAAATACTTACCGGGGATTCACGCTCACGATCCGGCGTTGTTTAGCATGGAAACCTGGGTATTTCAATTTCATATCTCTTATGTGGACATTGGAAAATCGATGTCAAGGAAAGGGGCGTTATCATCAAGCAACCATCGGACCGAAATACTCGGCTGCCGTCCGCGCACCAGAGCCGGGCACGAAACAACCTCTTCACCCCTCGCGAGGACCGGCACGAAATCCCGATAAGGTCTCGGTATTCCGCCGTCGATCAGCACATCCTTGAACTTTCGACTGGACCCCGCCAGCCTGTCGCCCTGCCGCCTTGCCCTGACTTCGAGGTTCTTCACATCCCCGAAATCCTCGGCCCTGATCTCTGCGATGGCCCCGAGAGCCGCGAACCTGGCCTTCCACATTCCCGATCCCGAGGCGCTCGGCTGCCCCGAGCCCGTGGGCCTGGGCGGCAACTCGCCGGGGAAGACGAACAGGGATCCCCTGTAGACGTGAACGCGCCCCTCTCCGGGAACGGACAACTCGTCAGTGCATTTACCCCGGGCCAGCAACTCCTCGATTGCCTCGAAATGCGACCGGGACAATCTCCTCAGGTCGCCCTTCACGGAGCGAATGGCGAATCTCACCAGGCGACCCCATATCTCCCGAGGGAAGGCATGGAACACTTCAACATCTACTTTAACCCCACCTGCTAACCTCAAAATAGTTAAGCTCTTTTTGTCTCGCACCAGGCCATCGACGAACCGAGAGATTCCGCCCATCTCTCCGGCGAGCGCCACCAATCTTTTTTGAATCCCGGGCGCAAAGGAATCCATCAGCGGCAGCAACTCGTTGCGCACCCTCACTCGTAAAAAACGCGAATTCTCATTGCTCGGATCTTCCGCCCAGATCACGCCGCTATTCTCGAGGAAGGTCCGGATTTCATCGCGCCCCACACCGAGCATGGGCCTCACGATCTCGACCCGGCCATGTGCCCTGCTCGCAGGAATCCCCGACAGACCGTCGAGTCCTGTACCTCGCAACATACGCAACAACACTGTCTCTGCCTGGTCATCGCGCGTATGGGCGGTGGCGATGAAAGCTGCGTGTAGTTCGACCGCCAGTTCCTCGAGCAGCCCGTAACGCACATCCCTGGCCCACTGTTGAACGGAACCTTCATCGGGCGTTGTGGAAACATTGACGCGGTGTGCCTCGATCCCGAGTTTCGCAGCCTGTTCCTCAACAATCCTCCACTCCCGATCGATCCCCTCCCTGAGCCCGTGATCCACGAACCCGACCCGCAGGGCAACGTCCCCCGAACGGTACACGTGAGCGGCCAACTCCATCATGCCCATGGAATCCGAACCGCTCGAAACTGCGAGAAGGATCGTCGCTCCCCCCGGAACCAGACGCTTCATGGATTCGGCGGCGACAGCCAGTTCGTCGGGTATATTGCGAGACCCCGATGTCATTTTTCTTTGTCCTCTACGTGCGGCTTGATCAAGGCGATCGCCTGCGCAGCATCTGTGGCCTCCATTATTACATCGGAGCGACGGTCGTCGATGGACTGGCCCGACAACCTGGCCGCCCAGCCGCCGGTGGCGCTCATGGCCACTATGGGCTTGTCCATCTGCCAGGCGAAGGCCAGCTCCGAGAGGGTCCCTGCGCATCCTCCCACGGCAATGACCGCCCACGCGGTCCTTGTGATCACCGCGTTCCTGGCCCATCCCATGCCGGTGGGGATCACGATGTCCACATGGGGATTCGCCCAGTCCTCGCGATCCGTCGGTGTTATCCCGATGGTGAGATTGCGGCCCGTCCCGAGCTCGTCCCTCGCGTTTACAAATCCCTCGCAGGCTGCTTCCATCACGCCGCCGCCGCCGCCACACACCATGTGCCAACCCTCTTTCGCAACGGCGCGCCCGACGTCTGCCGCAACTTCCATCATCTCCGGTGTTGCGGAAGAGGCTCCGATGATTGCTATGACAGGTGTTCTTCTCAGTTTGCCCAAGGATCGCCCAGATCGGAGTGCTTGTTCTTCTTCTTCTTTTTTACCTTGATCGTTTTTGTGGACCCGCTGGAGGAAGAAGAAGAAGAAGAGGATCCTGACGAACCGGACCTCTTCTTGCTCCGCCTCAGTTTTTTCAGGGTCAGCTCGAACACGTCAGGAGTCCCCGCAGAAATCATGATGTCCAGATCTTTGTGCCCATCGAGCTTGATGGTGTAACCGACGGGCGCCTCGCCGAGCTTGGGTTTTACCATTTCGAACGGCAGATTGCCCATGAACGCCATATCCCTGTAGATGGACGCGCCCTTGGGAATGCTGATCACCTTGACCGTCGAAGCGACGGTCTCCTGCTCTACGGCATCTGGCTCGGGGGTCGGTTCGGGCGTGGGTTCGGGCGTGGGTTCGGGAATCTCCACCGCCGGTTTGACAGGTTGCGCCTGCACCTTGGTGGGCGTGGTTCCGACTCCGAGAAAAAATACGGCCGCAACCCCGCCGATCACGGCAACCGCGCCGATACCCGCAAAGATCGGCCATTTGGAGCGCCCCTTGGCGCCGGGGATATCCTGCCGCTTGCGACCACCGACCACCTCGCTGGGGGAAGGAGGGGGAACGGTGGTGGCGGAGGTGTCCCGCATCTGGTCGAATACGATCTCCGGCGTGCGCTCTTCCTGCAACGCCACAAGATCCTGGGAAAACTCCGCCATGGTCTGGTAGCGCTTCTCCGGCTTCTTGGCGATGGCCTTGAGAAGAACCGCCTCGACATTCTGCGTCACGTCCACGGGGGGAACCAGTCGACGCGGGGGGATGGGCTCCTCGTAGAGATGCTTGGTGAGAACCCCCATGAAGGTGTCCGCCTCGAAGGGAACGTGCCCGCAGAGCATCTCGTACATGATGATGCCCAGGGAATAGACGTCGGTGCGCGCGTCCACGTCGGCGCCTGCGGCCTGCTCCGGAGACATGTACTGGGGTGTTCCGAAGATCATTCCGGTCTTGGTCAACCGACTCGACTGGCTTGCAACCTTTGCAATTCCGAAGTCGAGGACCTTGACGAAATCCTTGGTGTCTCCCTTTGTGATCAAAAAGATATTGTCCGGCTTGAGATCCCGGTGAACGATGTTGGAGTTGTGCGCGGCGCCGAGAGCCTCGCAACTCTGGATCATGACGTCGAGCGTGCGTTCGAGGGTCAGGTCGGTCCGCTCCTCGATGACATCGTGAAGCGCATCGCCGTCGAGGAACTCCATCACGAAATACGCCGATCCGTCCGGCAGCTGGCCGAAGTCGGTGATCTCGATGATGTGCTCGTTGCCGATGGCTGCCGCGGACTGGGCCTCCTGCACGAACCGGGCGCCCACTTCGCCCTCGTTGGAAAGCTCGCCGCGAAGGACCTTGAGCGCGCACTTCTTGCCGATGATCGCGTGGGTGGCCAGATAGACCACGCCCATGCCGCCCTCACCGATCTTTGTGTCTATGTGGTACCGGTCATCGATCGTGGTTCCTACAAGCGGATCCTCGATCTCTCCTTCTTCCAGTTCCACAAGGGACTCGCCGTCGTTAGGACAAAACTCCTCCTGGCCGAGGAATCGCTTTCCACATTTGGGGCATGCTCTCATGATGCTCCGATCAACGAGGTGAACCACCCCGCGTAAAAATCCCCCCACTTGTTATATTCTACTTGGACGATAATGAATGGCAATGGATCTATCAAGTTATTCGGAACTAAGGCTGATAGAGCTGAACCAAGATGGGGCCGCCGTTTGATCGGAGGGTTATCTTTTTATCGCCGTTTCCACGAACGTAACGAATCAGGCCGTCGCCGAGTTCCTGGGCGGTTCCGGCATCGAGAGACGCTGAAATTTCGATATTGCCTCCATCCGGATAGCATGAGATCTCGAAATCCTGGAGTGGGATCTCGACATGGATCGATTCCCCGTCCGTCTCCGCAGTCAACGAACGCCCATCTACACCATCGGCCAGCACGTGAGCCTGCCCCCCGGATTCCACGATAATCTCCCCTTCCGCCTCCACGCTGACATCACCGTCATCCGCGACAGCGCTGACGATCGAGGGCCCTCCGCCTGTCACGGAGATGTCGCCCTTCCCCGTCTCGAGCGTCAGGGCCCCATGCAAATCCTCCATGACCAGATCGCCATCCTCCACCGCAACGGTCACACCCGCCTCAATCGGCAGCGTGCCCAGACGATCCAGCCTGAGATCCACGAGGCCGACCTTGTCCCTCGGCGGATCAAACTCCAGGATCATCTCCGTCAGGTCGGGAGTCATATCCAGCCGGGCCAGCCGGAGATTCCGACGGGCATCCTCCTCGGTCCTCCCCATAGCGAATCCGGTGCCGCGCAGCTTGACGTCTCCTGTCTCCATCCCACGCAAATTCATGTCCCCGTCCACGTTGATGATGCGCACGACCGAAAAGCCGTCGAACCCGAAAATCTCCTCGTAGTCATTCTGGGCCGAAAATTGTATCACGCAGCCGCCCAGTAACAGGGCCGCCAATAACCCCATCCCGGCCTTCCATCGTTTTACAGATACCATGTGAGACCTCCCAGATACTCGATCGCAAAAGCCCCATGAGTCTGCGCGACGCCACCGTGAAATCGCCTCGTCTGGACGGCGACTCCGCCGCGAATCCCGAAATCCAGCGACCAGGAACGCGCCGGGAAGTAGTGCAACGAGCCGGACAGGTACGGAAGAAGGCCCCACCCGGTGGCTTCCATGTCGGTGAGGGCGCGGTTACCGTCGTCGTCCTGTAAAGTCTCCGACACCATGTGAACCTGAACGAGCATTCCGACACTGGAGGACAATCCCAGGTTATCGTTCAACATCCCGCGCAGGCGAATCTCCGGCGCGAAGCCCAGGGTCATCAGGCCCGTGCTCGGGATCAAGTTGACGTTTCTCAGGCCGATCACCACGTGCTCGTGCACCGCGTAGCCCACGCCTATCCCTCCCCCGAACCCGCCGTCCACGCTGTCTCCGTTTACGGGAACGATCGAGGGGGCCATTGAGAGCGTGAGATCCAGCTTGAGCTCTTTGAGATCGGGGACGCCCGGTCCGCCCTTCGTGGTGGAGTAGAACGCGTCGATGGCGGAATAGGCATAGGTGTAGAAAGCGACGAGGGCGAGGGCGCCCATCCCCGCCAGCCTGCCGGTGCGCTCCTCCCTCGAGTCGCCCTGATCCAGACCGTACGCCAACCCGACGCCGCCCGCGACGGAGCCGGCGAACACTCCTGTCAGGACCGCTGCCTTGCCCAATCTCCCGTCAATCCCCTGGCCGAGCCCGGGAAGAATCAGCGAGGCGCCCAGGGACGCCGCCGGGGGGATTCGCGCGCCGGATCTTTTGGCAAAGGACCTTGAGTCATCGAACCCGTTATCGCTCACTTCTTGCGATTCCTCGGGCCCTTCCGGCTCGGTCGGTTCGTCCGGCCCTGTTTCGTCCGGCGGGGGGCCGTGCGTGGTTGCCGCATTCCCCGACCAGTTCGCTCCCCCACCGAGTGGTATGTCGTCGAGGGGCGCCACAGCGGCCGGCCGGGTACCGGATTCGTGTTCCGCTATCGCCCCCTTCGAAACAACCGATTCGAGTGGAACAGAGGTGAATCTCCCCGCGAAGAGGGGCACCATGTCGCCGTCGGTCAGGTTAACGTCGGCGGTCCCGAGGCTCTCGCGAGATCGCCACCGCACTTCGTACTCCCCGGGAAACAGCGCCACCACCACTGGAACTCCGCTCTTCTTGGCGACCTCGGCCTCTATCTGACCGCCCTTACCGACGAAGAGCACTGTGCCCTCCATGGCCGGCGCGAGCTTCACCCGGGCGCGCCCGTCTCCGATGGTGGTGAGCGCAATGTCACCTTCTCCTTCCAGAGCGTACAGAAAGGTCGGATGCTGTACCCCCACTGTCGTTCCCTCTGTCTCGCGCACCGTATACTTGTAAGCGTAGTCGTAGGCCTCGATGGCCGAGACCCTCCCGTCTCCGGTGTTGTCGGCCGCGCCTCGCAGCCCGGACATGAGGTGGTGGCTGAAGAACGAAGATTGCAGGATCTCGGATTCCTGGGCGGGCTCGGTCGCGGAGGCCGACGTGATGATCACGAGCCCCTTCACGTTGACGGGTCGCTCATCCATGAACGGCGAGATCACCTTGCCGCCCTTTGCCCTCGTGATCTCTCCGGACTGGCATGCGTCCACGATAGCCACGCGAACCTTCGCGGGCAGAAGTTCGAGCCGCCGGCGGATCTCCTCAAGGGAGATTCCCCGTCCACCCATCCGCAGGTATCCGGAATCCGCATGTCCCGAGTAGTAGAAGAGAAACACGGAATCCCCACCCGTCTTCTTCAACTCCTCGACGAATTCATCGAAAGCCCCGCGCAGATCTCCGGGGTCGCCGCCTGTCAGGAGGATCAGGTTCTCCTCGCGAACACCGCCTATTTCCGAGAGCAGCGCAGCCATCCTCCTGGCGTCCTGCTCGGCGTACTTGAGGGGCTCGCTTCTGGACAATCCCTGGTTGTTGCCCGCGACGATGGCAAATCGGACGACCTCCGAGGCGAAGGACTCCCGCCCCACCAGCGCAAGCGCCAGCACACCAACGAACATCGCCACCTTGAAAACCCGTTCCACTCCGAATCGCTACTCCTTGATTATCCACACGCTTGCCTGCTCACAGGTGAGCGGCAACCGATCGATCTTCTTGAGATTCGCGCCGGATTTCACCAGCGCTTTCGCGGCCCCGAAAACCTTGTCGATACCGACGCCTTCCCCGACGCACAGGAAGAACCTCTCCACCCCCACCGCATCGTCGAGTTCGATGGTGAGATCCTTGCCGTCGCGGCTCGGGAGGTAGGTGGTTACCGAACCACGTCCGTCGATCCCCACCATCACGACGGGAAGATCGACAGGTAACTCGTACCAGAACTGGATGCTGTCACCCTCTTTCAGTTTCTGCCCGGAGGCGCCCATGGTTTTCCCGTCATCGCTCTTGAGGTAGAAACCGAGGTTCAACCCCTGATGAGCATTGTCGCCTCCCGGGTTTTTGGGTGAGCCCATGAGGTTGATATTCTCGTCGAGACGCTTGTCGCTCCACCCGGGAAACAGCTCCGTTGAACGCGAATCGTGAGACGGGCCACCGGTGAGAACGATCACCGCAACGACCACCGCCGCCGCAAGGGGAACCGCCACCGCCACCCTGGCGAACCAGCCGTCGAACAGACCTCGACGCTCCGAGGTGATCCACAGCTTGCGGATCTCCGCCGGGACAGGGCGCATGGCAAACGCCTTTTCATCCGCTTCGGTTTCTGTCAGCAGCTCACCGCAAGTCTCGCACTGCGCCGCGACGTTCTTCAGAGCGGACATCTCCGCTTCGCTCATCTCGCCGAGAATATATCGCTCAACCGCTATACGGCTCAGGTGTACGTGTTTGTCCAGGTTGCTCATCGTCCCGCCCTCAGCAATCGCATGGCCCGTTTGGGCGCCCGCTCCTTGAACTTGACGATGCGCTTTCGCACCAGCGAAACAGAACAACCCATCACCTCGGATATCTCCCGATAGGTCATCTCCTCGACCACCGCGTACATCATCGTCTCCCGGATCTTCT
>JAUVAN010000189.1 GCA_030591725.1 Deltaproteobacteria bacterium | reverse complement strand
TTCTGGATGTCTACGCCGGACTCCATCCGGCCCGGTGGCTGTCAATTTATTTTGGCCAGTTCAAGATCCCGAGTTCGTACGAGGCCATGGTAAACGCCCGGGATCTGGACTTCATCCTGCGCACAAACGTTGCCCGCGATCTGGCCGACTATTCACTGTCCAGGACAACTTACCGATCATCGCTCTTTTACGGGGTCAACTCTTACTACAGAGATATGGGGCTGGGTTTGAAGGGGGACATCGATACGGGCTTCTGTGCCCTTCGCTACTTCTTGATGGTGGGCAACGGGCTCGGGGCAAACCTGTTCATCAGCGGCGCCGCGAGGAGGGAGTACATCGTTGCAAACAAGGGGCAGTTCTTCTACGGAGCGCGCCTGGAGATCGCCGAAATCCTGGACACGGTATCAGTGGGCGGACACTTCAACTACAACAAGCATGACAACATCGTTTTCAACAGTGGGCGCGTGGTCTACGATCTCAATCGGCTGAGCTATTCGGCGGATCTCGAGATCGACGTGTCGCGGATCGGTTTACGAGCGGTGGGGATGTACGGAGCCGGCCTCATTGACGATGACTACGACGATGACGGCAGGACGGATCTTTTGTATTTCGGATGGGAATCCCGCTTGATGTGGACGTTGAACCCTCTCATCTCCGCGTTCGCGGATTCGGCTTTCTGGGAGAGGCATTTCTTCGAGATCGGCGCTCGCTTCGACAGGTCTGTCAGTGATTGGAACGAAACCGGCGCAGATGTCACGCGGGATAACTGGACCTTCGCGGTGAGCTATCTCCTGGAGGACCTCCTGAAAGTACAGCTGGAGTACATGCGTAAACTGACGGACGATCCATCCATGCCCGATCTGGACGATGATATCCTTTTCATTCAGATCCAGGGAGCGCTCTGATCTTGAAATGAGCTAAAAATGAGCTAAAAATGACTCTGGCACCCTCCTTCGGGTAACGGTATAAGTAGTTCTCGGGGGTAAGGCCTTGAACAGATACAACCTGCTCTCAGCAATGGAAGACGCCGTCAGCTTCATGGGTCCCAGGGCCTTTGCCGGCCAGTACCGCGGATTCTATCTGCTGGGCGAAATACCGGACGCGAACGAAGATGATTTCGTAACCGGTGTGATCTCCATCGGGAAGCTTGCGGAGATAAAGCGCAGGGAAAAGGCCAGCACAATACCGCCGCCCGGATACACTGAGGGCGACCTGATCATCGAGTCGAAAGTACTCGAGTTCGGACGCTTCGTCGTGGAGATGAAGAAGCACACGAACAACGCATGGGCCGACTGGATAAGCATCGGCCGCGCCGCCAACAACGACCTCGCCATCAAACACACTACTATCTCCAAGCTCCACGCGAGGATTCAGGTGGAGCAGATCGCTGACGGATCGGAAGTTGTCACCCGACACTGGTTGACCGACACCGACTCCACAATGGGAACCGTCGTGAACGAAGAGCGGCTCGGGAGCTCAACGCCGCATCTCATCGAATCGGGAGACAGCATCGGTTTCGGCAGTGTCGAATGCATTTTCGTCGACGCGACGAGGCTCTTCGAAGAGTTGAGAAAGCTGATCTGAGCGCCCCGACCGCTTCAATACCCGTAGCCGGTCTGATCCATCCGCGCGATCTGCTCGCGCAGGTCGAGGGTTTCCTTTTGCCAGTACTGAAGCGTTCCGAAATAGTTGAAGGTCTTTTTGAAGATGGGATCGTACCAGCGCCTGGCGACCCAGGTGGAGTAATGGATAAACCGAAGCGCCCGCAAGGGCTCGACGAGGTG
Source organism: Deltaproteobacteria bacterium (assembly GCA_030591725.1). Lineage (GTDB taxonomy): Bacteria > Myxococcota_A > Polyangia > JAAYKL01 > JAAYKL01 > JAUVAN01. The sequence goes on along the minus strand of JAUVAN010000189.1, from coordinate 6,162 downwards.
CAGCCACGCAGGCTCGAAGCGCCTGAATTCCTCGTAGGCCTCGAGCAGGAGATCTCTCTGACGCTGCCCGTAGTCGTCGAAGCTGGGCACCAGCATCCAGATGTCCTGCACCGCCGGGGCGATCACCATGTCGTCGAAATCGAGGAAGGTGTAGCCGTCGCGTGTCTCGATAAGGTTCGCCAGGTGACAGTCGCCGTGGATACGATGGGTGGGAACCCCCTGGAATAGAGGCTCCATCCGGTCCAGCAGGATCCGGGCGGTCTGCACGTAGTTCTCCATCGCCTCCTCGGGGATTACTTTGGCTTCCTCGAGGTACTCCAGGTTGCGCCTTCCGTAGGTCTCGGGGGTGAGCGCGATGCGGTTTGGAGCGTCGTTTCTGGCTCCCACGTTGTGAATGCGGGCGATCAGGCGACCGGTGATCTTGACCTGCTCGTCGGTCATCTCCTGGGGGGAGCGTCCCCCGATTCGCGGAAAGAGGGAGTACATGATGCCGTCAACCACGCCGATCGTCTCCCCCTCCGACAGCTCGACCGGACACGCCACCGGGATCTCCTCCGCCGCCAGTTCGGCCAGGAACCGGTGCTCGTCGAGGATCGTCTCCTTCGACCATCTCCCAGGACGGTAGAACTTGCCCACCACCCAGGTTTCGTCGTCCATCTCCAGCTGGTAGACTCGGTTCTCGTAACTGTTGAGAACGATAAACCGGCCCGTGCACCTGCTGCCCCCCTTTTCCACTGCGTCCAGCACGTGATCGGGAGAGAGATCCTTGAAGCGCTCGGAGAGGGGATGATTCTTGATATCGGCCGTCATACGACTCCCTTAACAGACCAGGTCATTACGTACCAGGTAGATGAAGGTTTCCTGGTTTCCCTTTGGGCCGAGGACGCGGGAGTCGGTCCGGCCCGCGAGGCGATAGCCCAGCTCTACGGCATGCGTGACAACCGAGACGACGGTTTCCTCACGGACGTCCGCATCGCGTACGACGCCGCCTTTCCCGACCTTTTCTTTTCCCGCCTCGAACTGGGGCTTGACCATGGCGAGGATCGATCCCGTTTCGCTGAGGCATGTCGACACTGCCTCGAGCAGCTTTCGAATAGAGATGAAGGAAACATCGATGACGGCGATGTCCGGGCGCTCGTCGAACATGGACAGGGTCAGGTTGCGCGCGTTGGTTTTTTCCATGACGCATACCCTCGGATCCTGCCTGAGCCGGTACGCGAGTTGATTGGTTCCCACGTCCACCGCGAAGACTCTCTTCGCGCCTCGCTGCAGACAGCAATCGGTGAATCCTCCGGTCGATGAGCCCACGTCGAGCACTAGGTTGCCGTCCATCTCGATTCCCAGGTCGTTCAGGGCGCCGTCCAGCTTGAGTCCGCCTCGCGACACGAAAGGGTTGTCGTCGCCACGGACCCGGATGTCCGCATCCGGCGCTAAGCTTGTTCCGGCCTTGGTCACCGGGGAATCGTTTACCAGGACGTTGCCGGCCATGATCATGGCCCGTGCCCGTTCCCTGGACGGTGCGAGGTTCAGTTGAACGAGAAGCTTGTCGATGCGTATACCGGCCATGCTATCGCTACTTGTCCACGCGGGACTCGGCGAGGGCTTCCACGTCGATGAACCCGGCGTACAGCCGGCCGGCGAGGTAGGCCGTGCCAGACGGGTCCGAGCGGTGCGGTATTCGTATGAAGCTGTTCACCTTGCGGCCATCGCTCACAGTGGTATCCGGGCCATCGGGCCAGGCCACGATTCGTCGCGGAGCGTATCCCGTGCGTATGACCGCTTCGAACCGCCGACCCTTTGTGTCGACGACCACGCCGCAGCCGGTCAGCCAGTCGTCGAGTTCGCCGTTCCCGTTGGCGTCCACCTGGTTGTGGAACAGCACGATGTCACCCCTGTCGGGTCTCGCGGACGTGTGGTATGCGCCGGCGCTCTTTGCCCTGTCCACAAGCGAGGGAAGCCCCGAGGAGGCTGTCCAGCCGTGCCCCGGCATGACCGAATCGAGGATCGTTTTCAGATCGTGTGTACCGTAATCGGAGTGCTGGGGGCTCGCATTCATAAGCTCGTTTGCCCGGGCCAGCATCTTTGACCTGATGTCGCCGCTGTCGATCTTGTCGTCGCTACTTTCGTCGTTGTCCTGCGCGTCGGGAGTCCGGTGGGCGATGAGCGGGTCCCACTCGGTGCGCGCAAAGGGGATCTTGTGGACCGGCCCCTCGAAGGAGAACGATCCGCCGCAGGCCGTCAGCGCGAAAGCAATGATGATAAAACGGTACATTAATCGAAAGTCTAACGTTTGTTGGCCGCGTGTCCAAAATTCCGGAGGTCCCAGAAAAACGTGGCGGAAAGCAGAATATTGGTGGAGGAAAGATATTCGGAATTATCGGTGAGAAAATTATCGAAGCCGGCGATGATGCCCATCGCGAAGTGCTCGGCCAGCGCCACGTCGAATCCCACTTCGAACCGGATGGCGACATCCAAGCTCGTAACGGCGGTCGTCCCAATTTTCACCCGGGTATTGGTGGCTGCAACACCCAGGGCCAGGAACGGGGTCACGCGCATGATATCCAGAGCGTAGACGAGGCTGAGCGCCAGGTCCCGGGTTCGAAGCCCGGCTCGTTTGACGTCGTGCTTGGTCCCGGTAACGATCTCACCGTCTTCATCTTCGGTGGTGAAGGAGATCATCGGCGCATGGTCCTGGTACCATGACATTCCTCCTGCTGCGAACAGGCCCCAGGTGTTGTTGAAGCCGTAGCGCAACCTTGCTCGCGCGTTTGCTCCGTGCAGGGAGGGAGGTTCGGACGCGATCCTGCGAATCAGAGTGGAGTAGCCCCCGGCGGCTCCGATACCCAGGGTGCGGTCGAAGGCATCCACAGTTCCGGATGCCAGCAATAGAATCGTCATTGCCAGCGAAGCCGACAGTCCTGAGCAGCGTCGCCATGAGCCAATGAACGACAATTTAACTTACCTCCAATCCTATAATGATTGTACGAAAGCGAGTTCGTGACAACTTAAGTGATCATCGCGCATTCGCCATTGATTTCTCACAGCTTGACAGGGTGACGATATTGTCAGTAATCTGGCGCGTCAATGGGCCTGTTTGACGGCCTTATTCATCATGCGGAGGTAGAAGTTGAGCGCTGACCAGAACAAGCCAACCGGCGAAAATTCAAAAGGAAAAGTGACGAAAAAGGCAGACCCCGTACTTCCGGGACCGCTTCCGGGACTGGGTGGAGGCGCAAAACCCGCACCCTTGCCGGGGTTGGGCGGTAAGAAGGTCGGCGCACCGTTGCCAGGCCTCGGCGGCGCCGCTCCCAAGCCAGTTGTTCCGCCGTTCATGCAGCAGGCCGAGCCGGCGGCGCCGGCAGGACCGAGCAAGGAGCAAGTTGCGAGAGACCCGTTCGGAGCGGACTCGCTCCCGGTTCAGCGGGCTTCGTACGTTCCGGCGGACCAGGGGTTGGTCGGCGGCGCGGACCAGGGGCCGGCCTTTTCGGCGGCCGACGCGGGCAAGACAAAGAAGCCGCTCATATTGGGTGGGGCTCTGGTGGCCCTCATCAGCATCCTGATCGGATTCATGGGCGGCACCTCGGTCTCGGGACGAGTTGCGCTCAACATCGCCATCCGCGATGCCCTCATAGTCGAGTACGAACTCAAGAAGAGTTCCGCTCTCTTCGAAGAGGTCGAGGGAATGATCAACTCGGCCCTCGCGGACACCATGAAGAGGAAGTATTCAAAGAACCATATCGATTTCCTCGTTGCGAACGTGCATGGAAACCCGGTCAACGCGCGCATCTTTACCGATCGTAATTACAAGAACTTCGATGTGGCAGCGGTGCAGTGGCTCAACACCTACTTCAACAAGTGGGGCCAGTTGGCCACGATGATCGACGATCATCGGCGTGAAACCAAGAACGACGAGAAACAGCTTGCTGCGGCGGGAGAGGAATTCAAGAAGCTCCTCGAGACTCAGTACGGTGTGGTCTTTTCACGTGAGAAGAAGGCCGGCAACCAGCTCGTGGCGGACCTGGTCGTGATAGGCGCATGCGCCGAGGAAAAGGATTTGATGAAATGCCAGGTGCAGGTGGACACCGGCACCTTCGGCGATGCCAGAGTCTTGTACAGTTCCGAACCGGGTGACGGAGAGCTGACCAAGGAGCCCGACCTCTACGTGATGGCGGTCGGCGACCACTCCAAGGTGGGTATCCTCAAGAACGCCACCCAGTCCCACTTCAACAAGTACATTGGTCGCTTGAGAGCGATGTCCGACTTGATGAAAGTCATCAGGGAAACCCAGACAAACCTCATCGGCAAGATCAGCGAGATCTGCTCCCAGGAGCCGGTGGGATTTCTCGGCGGCATCGATGTCGAGGAAGAGGTTGCGGAGTATATCAAACTTGACAAGTCCAGAGTTGATGAGGCCGCCCCCGCCGAGTAAGAGCCTGCTGGGATAGGCTCTAGGAACCACTCTCCAGAATCCACATTCAGATTGATCGATAGTCGGCATATTTGTAAATGCGACGGGTCGCGCCCTGTGCTAACTTTGTTTGAGCCGTATCGGTTCGATGCGGGGTTTCGAGGAGAGGAACAATGAGGTTTTTGCACGGAGTGTCGATTGCGTTGGGTTACGCGCTGCTGTTGTTGATCATCGTCGGGTGTGACGGAGACTCGGGGAACAATGATCTGGATTCGGGAACGGACACCGACACTGATGCCGACACAGACACTGATGCGGACACCGACACTGACACAGACACCGACACGGACACAGACACCGACACTGATGCGGACACTGACACCGATGTCACCTGCGTCGGCCTGATAATTTCGGAGTATCTGGAGGGGTCTTCCTACAACAAGGGCATCGAGATCATGAATTGCGGCCCGGGAGATCTCGACGTCACAAACTACTCAATCTGCATTTATTCCAACGCCAACACGTCTTGCGGGAACACCCTCACCCTGAGCGGCACGATCGGTGATGGGGATGTGGTGACGATCTGTGACGCCATGCTCGAAACAGATGTGTACTCCGGCACTTGCGACTATTCCTCCGATGTCACCTGGTTCAACGGTGACGATCGGCTGGCGCTGATGAACGACACGGGAGTCGTTATCGACGCCTTTGGACAGCTGGACACGCAGCCCGGCACCCAGATCTGGCAGGACATGACCCTGCGCCGTTGCGATCCCACGCCTTATACGGGTAGCTCCGCGTTTGATTCTACTGCCTATTTCAACGAAGCCGCCGTCGACGATTTCTCTGATTTCGGACAGGCGCCGACTGATTGGGATTGCGGTTCGGGCGACACCGATACAGATACGGACACCGACACGGGGAGCGCGCCCGACATGTGGGCTGTGTACGGGAACATCGTCACTCCGGAAACGGTGTACCCGACCGGTGTCCTGGTTTTCGATCGGTCCACCCAGAAGATAACCTGCGTCGGGGATGTCTCGGCGTGCACCCTCCCGGTGGGCACAACCACTATCGATTTCAGCGCCAGGCTCATTTATCCGGGAATAATCGATACGCATAACCACAACACCTGGAACACGCTTCCCAAGATTCGCGTTCCGGGGATGGTCTTTTCGCGGCGTTACGACTGGCGCGCGTCGGACTATTATTCCGATTTCAAATCCGCGCGTCCGAGTGACGTGTGCATCAACACGGCGATGACCGAGGTGATGGCGGCCCTCGGTGGCACAACCGCCCTGCAGACCACGGGCGGAACCCATTCTTGCTACGAGGGCATGATCAGGAACCTCACGAACACGGCTCACGGGTTCGAGGCGGCCGATACACCCCCTTACATATGTTACCAGCTCGATCTGACGTCGACCGGCGGCATTCCGGACAACCAGTGCGTGAGCTATTCCATGGTGCACGCCCACATCTCCGAGGGAGTCGGCAGGTTCTCCAACCTGGAGTTCGCCGGCGCCGAGTGGCTCGGGTTGCTTCACGACGGGTTGATAGTGGTGCACGGGGTGGGTTTGACCGCGTTCGATCTGGGTAAGATCGCGGCCGCCGATGCCAGCCTGGTCTGGTCGCCCAGAAACAGCATTCACCTCTACCGCGCCGGCCCCGACCTGGCCACGGCATACAACCTGGGAGTCAAGATGACCCTCGCCCCGGACTGGGTCCCGTCCGGCGGAGTGAACATTTTATCC
>JAUVAN010000319.1 GCA_030591725.1 Deltaproteobacteria bacterium | reverse complement strand
CGAGGATATGTAGCCGCTGCACGTGCCGTTGCACGCCAGAGTTCCGGTGTAGAACCCGAACGTTGTGCAATCCTGACTGTTCAGATCGGTCCCGTCGCAGGTCTCGCCGTCGCCGGTGTCCGCCACGTTGTCTCCGCAGGTGCCCGTGCAGCTCCCGAAGTCGAAGTTGCAGCTTCCGTCGCACGTGAGGGTTCCCGCGTAGTAGCCCTGCGTGGTGCACAGCTGGCTGTTGAGATCGGCCCCGTCACAGCTCTCTCCCAACTCCGCGATGCCGTTTCCGCAGCCGCCGATGCAGCCGGTCACGTCGAAACCGTCGCAGATGGGACTGCAACCCAGGGCGCCGCCTGTGAATCCTTGCGTCGAGCAAGTCTGGCCGTCCAGATCCGTGCCGTCGCAGATCTCCCCGAAGTCCACGGTGTCGTTGCCGCAACCGTCCGAGCAGCTGCTCGTGTTAAAGTCTTCGCAGTCAGTGTCGCACTCCAATACGCCGCCCGTATAGCCGAAGTAGGTGCAGTCTACCCCTGCCAGGTCGGTGCCGTCGCACGTCTCGGGAGGCTCCTGGGTGTTGTTGCCGCAGCCGTCCAGGCAGTCGTCCAGCACGAATTCGTCGCATTCGTCCCCGCACTCCAGCACGCCCCCGTCGGCGAAGCCCAGGTTAGAGCACTCCTGACCATCAAGGTCGGTGCCGTCGCAAACCTCCGGAGAGTCGATGGTGTTGTTGCCGCACAGGTCGGTATCCGTGTCGGTATCTGTGTCGGTGTCCGTGTCTGTATCGGTATCTGTGTCGGAATCGGAATCCGTATCCGTGTCGGAATCCGTATCGGTGTCGGTATCAGCGTCCGTATCGGTCACATCCGCTTCGTGTACCTCCATTTTTGCGCAACCGACCAGGCAGATTATGAAAATCTGAAAGACTGCAATGAAAAAGGAAACCATTTTGTGCATTTGATATTCTCCAAACTATACAATTATACAGCTTCCACCTCGGACAGATTTAAATAGTACCATAAAGATTCTGTATAAGTGTGCGAAAACTTCGAGAGGGCGCACGTGTACGCCAGGCGATCGAGGCGTTTCTGAGTTACGTTTTGCTGCCCGGTATGTCGGCTGATATGCTGGCGCAATGACCCATGAGAAACCCAATGACTGACAGCAACCGCGAACCATCGACGATGCCCGGTCTGGATCTCGCCGGCTGGAGAGTGGTCGGTGTGTTCGCCCTGTGCTCGGCGGCCTATCTGGGGCTCACCCCCACCGGGGGCTGGGATGTCTGGTGGCACATGGCGATAGGGAAGGTTGCCATGGAGCAGTGGACCATCCTCCCGGTGGACATCTTTTCGCACAGTTTCAGCGGCGAGCCATGGCTCTACAAGGATCTCCTCGCGGGAATCATTTTCTACGAGGGCTTTGGCGCCATGGGCTTTGCCTGGTTTGCGATTCTCAAGAGTCTGCCGGTCCTGTTCATCATGCTGGGAACTTTCCTCATAACGCCCGCCGGTCGCAGAGATCCGCTCATCGTACTCATCGCAGGCGGCCTGGCGGTGGCCGCTGTGCAATACAGGATCGTGGAGCGGCCGCTGCTGTTTTCACTGATGCTGTATCCTGTGCTGGTTGTCTTTCTGGAGCGCGCTGCGCGCAAGATGATTTCCTCGCGGAGCACCGGTCAGATGGTGCGTGCAATACTTCCTGCGGTTCTCACAATATGGATCTGGGCCCTTCTGCATCGGGCGGTCCTGGTGGGTCTGGGGGTGTTCGCCGTTCATGCGGCCCTCCTGTTGGTCGCCGCCCTGCGCGGTAGCGTTTCCCGGCGTACTGCGGCGATATTCACATTGGGATTGACGGCCGCGGCGCTCCTTGTGCTCTGCAATCCAGGCGGGGTTCACCTCTACACGACGAGCCTGTCCATGGCGAAAAGCGAGATCATGCGAGACATGATCAGCGACTGGGTGAGAGTGGGACCGTTAACTCTTCTGATGGATTTTCCGGTCACGGTAGCTCTTTTCGTCGCGGGGGCCGCCGCCTGGATCGCACGGCGTTTGAGGGGTGGAGGCGATTCGATAGCCGGCGTTGTCCACGGGGGGCTGATGCTCCTGTTTGCCTGCTTCACCCTGGCGGACAGCATCCGGTGGATCCCCTACCTGTCCATCCAGTCGGCCCTGGTGCTCGTCATGGCTTCGAGCCCTGGTAATGCAACGGTTTCCTCGGGATCGTTCATGTTCAGGAGGGCGCGGGCGGGCATGCTGCTGGTGGCGATGATCGGGATATGCGGTTTGATGGTGCTGCGAAATCCATTCGGCGTGGGCATGGGCGAGATGCATGACCGCTATCCCAGGGGCGCGATTGAGTTTGCGCGGGAGCATCGGCTGGCCGGCCCGGTGGCCAACGCGTTCAATCTGGGCGGCTACCTGATCTGGGAGATGTGGCCGCAGGTGCTTGTCACCATCGATGGTCGAAACGACATCATCTATCCCCCCGAGTACCTGGAGAAGGCCTTTCGTTCCCAGAAGAACGCCGATGTCTTTGATAAGATGCGAGCGGCGGACGGCGTCGAGTGGGTGATGGCCTCCAACATTCCCGGACATGTGACCCACGGTTTTCTCACCCGTGACGATGACTGGATGCTCGTGTACTGGAGCGAACCGGCCCTGATCTTCGTTACCAGAGATGACCACCCTGAACTTGCCAGGTTCGAGATGTCTTACATTGATCCTGTGGCCGTGGACGTATCCGTGGTGGCGGCTGCTACCGCGAACGCAAGAGATCCGGCGGCGCTTGCGCACCTGGAGTCCCAGATCAGGCGGATGATAAAGGCTTCCCCCATGAGCATCAGGGCGAACACTGCAGGGGCAATCTACTTCCATTTCAGGGGACCGGCATATCGAAAGCAGCGGAACGAGCTGCTGCGAATGGTGGATTTGCTGGACACGGAAGGATCCTGGAGTCACGATCTGCGCTCCAGATTCAACGCAATCGGAGAAGGTTGGGGCGAAACACCGTGAAGATTGAAAGACACGATTCGAACAGTATTTTCAAACGGGGTTTTGCCGCGAGCCTGTGGGCCGTGGTTCTCATCGCCCTGATGGAGAGCGCCTATCTGCTCGGTTCGGGCGCGTCGGCACACCTGTCTTTCGCGCAGCACCTGGAGATCCTTTTACATTTCGTGGGAATCTTCGGGCTGATGGGTGTGTCTCTGGGCCTCATCGAGAACCTCCTTGTGGTGGGGCTCGCCCGGCTGGAAGAGCGGATCACCAGGACCGGAATAAGAAAGCTGCTCCTGGGGGTATGCATTGTCGCTCTTGTGGGTCCGGTTGCGCTGCTGGCCGCCTCCCTCGTCGGGGAGTCCATGGTGGAGATCACCGCCCTGGGAATCCCGGTGTTCGTGATTGCGGCCATGGTCGCCACCCACAGATACTGGGAGTCGACGATTCTCAAGATCGCCGATCGGCCGCTCGTCCTTTTCGTGGTCGCATTTTTCTCGCTCTACTATATTTTTGACCTGATCTCCGCGCACCTTGTCATCGAGCGTATGCACTCGGAGTATTACTTCGCTCTCGCCCTGCGCTATTTCCTCATGCTCATCGTCTCCTGCTTCGGGCTTGCCGGTGGACTCTTCTGGGTTATCCGCCGCAAGCAGGATGGATTTATCAATTCAGCCGGACGGCCGGGGACCGGGAGGCTCACGGCGGGCCTGGTCATCGCCGCTCTCGTGTCCGTCGGGGTGTACGTTTTCGATCTGAGTTACCTGCGTGGGCTCTACCCAGAGTTTCACTTCTATCTCAAGATCGTTCTCTACGTTGCTGTGCAGGTGGCGGTCATTCACGTGGCCCTGATGGCCGGTCGTTTCTCTATTCTGTCTCGGGCTTACCGGTTGATCTCGAGCGTACCGGTCGTGATTGCGGTCGCGGTCCTCATTGTGTGTGGAATAGCGTTTACGATGGTCAGGTTCGAGTCATCGGCGCAGATTTCTTCCGTGTGTCTCTCACGCGGCTCGGTCGTGGGCGAGGTGATTCGAATGGAAAGATCACTTCTGGATTTCGATCGGGACGGATACTCGCGAGTTCTCGGCGGTGGCGACTGTGACGATTTCGACCCCGACGTGAACCCCGGCCGGCGGGAGGTGCTGGACAACAAGGTGGACGACAACTGTTTCGGCGGGGACCTGACCGCCGATCTGTTGAGGGCGCATCGCGAGAACCGTGCTCAAATACGGCGCAAATCCTCCGATTGGTGGCGGGATCATCCTTCCAATCCGAGGAAGGCGTTCAACATCGTCATGATCACCGTGGATGCCCTGCGTGCCGACCACACGGGCGTTTACGGCTACGATCGCGACACGACCCCACGGATCGACGAGCTGGCGAGCAGATCCATCGTGTTCGATCGCGCTTACTGCCAGGGGGGATGGACATCCATATCACTGCCGGGGCTCATCAAGGGTCTCGATCCGTCCCAGATAGAGTTCACAAACGTGTACGAGGACAGCTACCTGAGGTTGTGGTTTCCCGGCGAGGTGCCCCCGGATGCTCACGTGCTCAAAATGTTCACGGTGCCGGCGTTCGACAAGAACGAGTCAATAGCCCAGATCCTCAAGCGCGTGGGATACCGAACTGTCGCCGTGCTCAACGACGATGTAACCGATTATTTTCAGGAAAAATTCGGTTACATAAAAGGGTTTGATTTCTACTACAGCAATAATTCTTCAAAGATCACTGCCGATCCTGGTCTCAAACGCCAGAGGATCACCGCAAAACGGGTCAACAAGGTGGCGGTGGAAGAGCTGGATCGCATGTCCCCGGATCGACCGTTCTTCATGTGGATTCACCAT